>CAZYNU010000049.1:0-1645 GCA_964648045.1 uncultured Candidatus Peribacteria bacterium | reverse complement strand
ATTTGATCGACGCTGCTTCGGCATCTTTCTTAGAAGGCACTAACTCAAATTTGACTTCGTATGTTCCCGTCAAAAGTCTGCCGAGCGGGACGAGTGCAAATGCTGCCGAGAGGTATAACCGAATGTTGTGTTCTATGAGATGAGAGAAAGGCGGCGTATCCTGCTGGTGACTTAGGTTTTTATTTCACGAGCGGCCCGACGAGGGCCACGGAGGATACGCCATGCGACAGGTTACGACAGGAGAGCTTGCGAGTCCAGCCAGGGGGGTGGATGCCGAGGTGTTGGAGTTTCGATCTCAATTCGGTCAGACGAGTCCCCTGGACGAGTTGGTGCGGCAGGGAGCGCAGCAGATGCTGCAGACGGCCATTGAAGCGGAAGTCGATGAGTTTCTCGCCGGGCACGCCCAGCGGCGTGATGCGCGGGGCAAGCGCCTGGTGATCCGCAACGGCTACCAGCCAGTGCGCGAGATTCTCACCGGGGCCGGTCGGCTGGCGGTCGAGCAGCCGCGTGTTCGAGACAACTCCCCAGAGAAGGAGAACCGCGTTCACTTCTCCTCGAAGGTCCTGCCGCCCTACCTCCGCCGCAGCAAGTCCATCGATGAGCTGATTCCTTGGCTGTACTTGAAGGGCCTCTCGACGGGCGACTTCCGGGAAGCCCTGCATTCACTAATGGGCGAAGATGCTCCGGCGCTCTCGCCGAATGTGGTCGTGCGGCTGACCAGCCAGTGGAGCCAAGAGTACGACGAGTGGAGTCGCCGCGACCTCTCCGAGAAGCAGTACGTGTATGTCTGGGCGGACGGCATCCACGTCAACGTGCGCCTGGAAAACGAGGCTAATCAGCGACAATGTCTGTTGGTGTTGATGGGCGCCACGGCCGACGGCTTGAAGGAACTCATTGCCGTCGTCGATGGCTACCGGGAGAGTGAACAGAGTTGGTACGAGCTGCTCTTGGACCTCAAGCAGCGGGGACTGGCGCTCGCTCCCAAGCTGGCCATCGGCGACGGCGCCCTCGGCTTTTGGGCCGCGCTGCGGAAGGTCTATGGTGAAACGCGCGAGCAGCGCTGCTGGTTCCACAAAACGGGGAACGTGCTGAACAACATGCCCCAGAGCGTGCAGCCGCGGGCCAAGGCCCTCCTCCACGAGATCTGGATGGCCGAGACCCGGGCCGATGCCGCGAAGGCCTTCGACTCCTTCCTGGAAAAGTATCGGGCCAAGTACCCGGCGGCCTGTGAATGTCTCGCCAAGGACCGCGACGTGCTGCTCTCCTTCTACGACTTCCCAGCCGAACACTGGAAACACCTCAGAACCACCAACCCCATCGAGAGCACGTTCGCCACCATTCGCCTACGTCATCGCCGCACCAAGGGGAGCGGGAGCCGGCGGGCCAGCCTGGCCATGATGTTCAAGCTCGCTCAAGCCGCGCAGAAGAGCTGGCGACGACTCAACGGACACCACCACATCGTGCATCTCATAGAAGGAAAAACGTTCATCGACGGTATCATGCAGGACGCCGCCTAAAACCTCAGAACACAACTATCGACAATATCTCGATGAGGCTCTCAAAGATCGAGCACTTACTACTCATGTCCGAGTTTTTCGTAGGAAAATTCAGCGGATCGAATGGGCGTTCTATGGGATCGTCAGTG
>CAZYNU010000048.1:0-1766 GCA_964648045.1 uncultured Candidatus Peribacteria bacterium | reverse complement strand
CAGTTCCGCGACAGGCTTCTCGCAGAGCCCTCCCAATCTGACCATGAGCATCAACTGAAGATGGAATGGGCGTGAGGCCACCCATGTCACAGAGCGAAAGCCTGAAGCCGTGCCCGTTCTGCGGAGGTGAGCCAGAACGGCTTGAGCTTACCGACGAGGACAATTTCGGCGGCAGCGTCATCTCCTGCAAAAAGTGCGGTGCTTCATCGCCGGTCCATTTCGACCGCAAGGAAAACTTGGACGATAGCTGGAACCGCCGCCCCTCCACTGCCGACCGGGGCGGGGAGGTAGAGGTAAAGAGCACGACTAAGCCGCTACCCGGACAGGATGAGTTGCGGCGCCTCCTGCGCTACGACCCGGGCACCGGAAAGCTCTTCTGGTTAGCTCGTAGTCCATCGCCCGTGAATAACGCGTGGAACGCTAAGCACGCAGGCCATGAAGCTTTTACGGCCACCGATCCGAGTGGATACCGCCACGGCAAGGTCAACGGGAAAGTTTATCAGGCTCACCGCATCATCTGGAAAATCGTCCACGGCAACGACCCGGTTGCCATCGATCATCGCAATGGCAACCCTAGCGACAATTCGCTCGACAACCTTCGCGAATGCACCGTCGCCGAAAACAGCCGGAACTACTCAAAGCAGAGAGCCGGCCAATCATCCTCTTATCGCGGCGTTTGCTGGGTAAAGCGCGACCAGAAATGGGCGGCCACAATATCAAATGGGCAGGGCGGCAAGCGGAGCCTGGGTAACTACGAAAACGAGGAAGACGCAGCGCGCGCTTACGACGCCGCCGCGATAGAGATGCATGGCGAGTTCGCTACGCTCAACTTTCCCACCACCCGCATCCGTTCCGCTCTCGCCACCACGGCGGGGGAGGCGATCCTACGGTCATACGATGATGAAGGCAGGGCCATAAACCCGCCCGCCGCCCTCGTCACGGATAAGGGGTGACGGGCGATGGCGCGCATCGTCTGCCGCTTTTCATGTGGCGCGGCTTCGGCGGTCGCGACGAAGCTGACGCTTGCGAAGTTCGACCGCGAGCGCGTCGTCATCACCTACAGCGATCCTGGCAGCGAGCACCCCGATAACAAGCGGTTCCTTGCCGACTGCGTCAGGTGGTTCAACCACCCGATCGAGACGCTGCGCTCTACCGAATATCGTGACACCTGGCACGTCTTCGAGAAGGAACGTTTTCTGGTTGGCCATCAGGGCGCAAAATGTACCGGCGTCCTCAAGCGGGCACCAACCTACGACTTCCAGCAGCCGGGTGACATTCTGGTGTTCGGCTACACCGTAGAGGAGGAGGCGCGAGCCGACCTCTTCCGTAAGCAAAACTTCGAGCAGCCGTTCCTCACCCCTCTGATCGATGCAGGGCTTACTAAAGCCGACTGTCTCGCCATGATCAGGCGGGCCGGTATCGCCCTGCCTGCGATGTATCTGCTCGGCTACCACAACAACAATTGCATCGGCTGCGTCAAAGGCGGCATGGGCTACTGGAACAAAATCCGGAAGGATTTCCCCGAAGTCTACGAACGGATGGCGGCACTCCAGCGCGACCTCGGCTCCGGCTCTTATTTTTGGCGCGAGCGCAAGACTGGCGAGCGGATCAGTCTCGATGCCCTCGATCCCAATCGCGGCAACCATGATGAAGAGCCCAACATAGAATGCTCGCTCATGTGCCATGCAGCCGAGGAAGCCATGGGCACCGAAGCCGGCCGTCTCGCCCTACAGGATGGGGAGGGGCGGTGATGGTAGAACTGCTTA
>CAZYNU010000047.1:0-2284 GCA_964648045.1 uncultured Candidatus Peribacteria bacterium | reverse complement strand
CCCATACACCACCCCACATCCACACAGAATCTGCTGTGATCTGCGTTTGCTGGAGCAAGCTCTGCCCTTGCAGAGCCCCTGAATATTTGACAAACATTCATAATAATTTATAAGTTTACTATGCATCCGCGCACACTGCACGAAGTGACAGCCAGCAACCTTGGCCTGGCCGCCGAGATTTTCGTTGGCCAATCGGCCACCCACGGCGCCTTGAATCGCGCCGATCGTCAGGCCAACGCGGGTCGCTACGCGCGCGGGGAGAAAGCATTCTTCCGCTACCACGTCGCCGCCAAGGTGGACGAGATCCTCCGCGTGCAACAGCCCGTTCTTGTGTGCATGGACGACGTGCTGCCGCACGTGCGGTGCACCATCGACCAGCGCGCCGTGGCAGGCGACGAACTGGGCACCATGCTCATGGAGGAGAATCGGCGCGGACGCATCGCCCGGCACTTGGAACCCTTCCGCTCCGCGCTCACCAGCAGCACGCATGAGCTGGCAAGCATGGCGACGACGGCCCTGCGGCAGACCAAAGCCTACGAGACGGGCCAGGGGAAAGACATCGCGCAATTGGTGCTGGAGACGGCAGCACTCATTCGCACGACGCTATGCAACATCATCACCCAAGGCCGCATGAACGAGCAGCCGGCCTACATCGGCCTGGGGTCGTATGCCGGCAATCACATGGCCGATTCCACCGCGGCCCTCATGATGCGCGCGATGCTTCGGGAACAGGCGCAGATCTTGCCGCACGCCACCGCCCTGGCGGCGCAGCCCTTCATTAAAATCTACGCCCTGCAGAGCAACATCCAGGCGCTTGTGCAGCAGATCCTCGTAGCCCGCGACATCTTGCGGGACAGCACCGAAGACGCCCTGGGCGCCGCGCGCTTGCAAAAAATGGCACCGGCATTGGCCGAGCTGGAGTGGCGCCGCGCGTTGCCAACGGCACCGGCGGCAGACAACAGCGTGGCCGCGCTCGTCAGCGAACGTGCCCTGGGGACCATGGGCTATCTGCTGCATCAGCCGGGCGAACGAGAATTGGTACGCGTGACGAGTCCTTCTCAGGCGAACGATGCGCGCTTTGCCCTTGTGTGCGACGTGCCGTGCGTCACGCCCCAGTGCCCGTACGCCGGCCTGCCCGAGGGCAAGCTGGTGGACGAAGCGGTAACGCGCACGCTGCAGGGACTACGCGGCGAATTGGACGGCATTCTCGAGCGCCTGCCGCTGGTGCGCGCGAACATGCGCCAATTGGGCAACCTGGAATTCCACACCATCTATAACGACCCCGAAGCATTCGAGATCTCGGTTGAAGCCGCTCTGGAGCCCATCCTCAACGGCCTCATGCCGATCAGTCTACGGCGACTAGACGAGGAAACCGCAGACGATGAGTCCGACGCGACTGACGAGATGCCGGCGGAAGCAGCTGTCGTCGAGACGGTATGCGCCCGCCAACTGCAATTCGGCAAGTTCGATCACTTTTTACAGGCGCTCGGGATGCAAAAGCTGCCAAGTGAGGGCAAGGGCAGCCACACGAAGTACCGCAATCCCCTCTCCGATCGCTTCTGCACCATCACGCACCGCTACAGCCAAAGCCACACGCGGCCGGTGCCGCGCGGCATCGTCAAAGCCTCACTAAACGACCTGGCGCTCACGGCGGAGCAGATTAGTCGTGCCAACGCGCTACTGGCGTCGATATCGTAAGCAAACGCCGCCACGTTCGAGCGTCGTTGACGCGGACAAGATTTGACCTACAATCGAAGCATCCTCAGGCTTGAAATCTCACTGGGCCGCGCCGGCTCGCTCCGCTTAGACGCAACCTCGGAGCAGGACGGCTATTTTCCGCGTGTCCGCTCTGGCGGACTGGCGGACTGAGGAGTGTTCGTTTGCACCATCGCCTGTCTTGGAGACGGGCGTCCTGTTCATGTGCGTGCATAGGCCGCCCGTCTCCATCTTTCCAACCAAAAAACGCCCGCGTTCTTTCTTGGAGGAACCAGTCATGACCGAGGCGCCAACCGCTCCTGCCCTCGACCTCTCCCGGTCGACCCCGACGTTCTTCACGCCGATCATCATCATGTTCGCCGGGCAGACCTTGGCCCAGCTGCGCGAGTCCCCCGCTGGCAAGGCGCAGCTCGACCGCTGCCGCTGGTACGACGAGTACCCGGCCGAGCTGCTGGCTCGGGCTGGTCGCTACGAGGTGCTGCTCGCTCTGGCAGAGAGCAACGGTTTGGATGAAGATCTCCAGCTCGCGGCCAAGCAGCTGGTCGACCGCGCCAACGCGCACGGCGGC
>CAZYNU010000046.1:0-2914 GCA_964648045.1 uncultured Candidatus Peribacteria bacterium | reverse complement strand
TCTTGCTGACACTCTTCGGAGCCTTGGCCGTGTTCTGGTTCATTGCCGCCGGCATTATGCTGGTGGTCTCGATCGACGAGGGTCAGAAGGACGCCGCCAAGAAGGGCATGTCGACCGCCGTCGTCGCCATCGCCGTGGTGGTCAGCTGCTACGTGCTCCTCAATTTCTTCCTCTCCCTGTGAAGCGCCTCCCCTCCCTCACCGCCTGGATTGCCTTCGGCCTGGGCCTGGCCCTGCCGTTGGCGGCGCACGCCCAGGGCGTGGCGAGCGAGGCCGCCCAGGGCGCCGCCGGCACACTGCAGGCTTTCTTTGGGGGCAGTTGTAGCGGCGCCGATTGCGCCATCTCGCTGGTGGAGTACGCCATCGACCGCTTCCAGCTGCTGGTAATCGCCACCGGCGTGTTCGCGGTGGTGCGTAACGGCTTCACGATGATTTACAGCTCCAATGAGGACGAGCAGGGCCGCGCCCGCAAGGCCATCGCCACCACACTGGCGTCGGTCATGCTCGCCTACCTCTCGCCGCGCTTCATCGTGGCGTTCTTCACGGCAGGCGGCGAGGAAGGCACGCTGGCTAGTCCGGGCGGCGTGGCCGCCGGCGCGGCAGTGGTGAGTAATGAAGTCATGGGCGTACTGAGCTGGGTACTGACGTTCTTTGCCGTCGTCACCATCGTCGTTGTGATCGTGACAGGCATCCGCGCACTCACCAGTCCCAGCGACGGTGGCGACCGCATGAAGGCCATGGCCGTCTCGATCGCGGCGGCATGCATCCTGCTCATTACCGCGGAGGCCATTAAGGCAACGTTCGGCATCAACGACTTCGGCGTGCCGGACGCCCCGAGCGTCGTGCCTATCATTGGCCGCGCCGTGGAGATCGTGCAGGGCATCCTCGGCCTCATTTTGATTGTCGCCCTGGCGGTGGTGGTCTATGCGGCGTTCTTGATGATTCTCTCGGCAGGCAACCAGGACATGTTCAGCAAGGGGAAGAGCCTCATTATCCGCGCCGGCATCGGCCTGGTGGTCATTCTCGTGAGCTACCTACTGGCCAGCTTCATCGTCCAAATCTTATTGGGCTAAGGCAAGGGTAAAAAGAGCGCAGCCAATGAAGGAAAAAGTTGTATACAATATGTATACAATAAATCTTCGGGATCGCCCTCGAAATGCGCGAGCTCTTGGCCTACTCTCGAGCACGCATGACTGTCATTGACCCCCGCGTCTTCCGTGCCTACGACATCCGCGGCCATGCCGAGAACCAGCTCTCGGCCGAGCTCTACCGGCTGATGGGTCTGGCCTTTGGTTCCGAGGTGCGCGCACGCAGCGGCAAGGATCACCCTCGCGTAGCCGTGGGACGTGATTGCCGCGTGACCAGCCCCGCTTTTGAGGCGGCGCTGGTAGAAGGATTGGTCGCTTCGGGCTGCAAGGCATTGCGCATCGGCCAAACTCCAACGCCGCTCAACTACTTCGCCATTTGCCACTTCGACCTTGATGCTGGCGCCCAGGTGAGCGCCAGCCACAACCCGGGCCACGACAACGGCCTGAAGCTCTCGCTTGCGAAGGCGCAGGGCTTCTTCGGGCCAGACATTCAAGGGATCCTCAAGCGCGTACAGGAAAAAAACTTTGACGAGCGCAACGGCGGCAGTGCCGAATTACTCGATGCGACGACGCCCTACAAGACACACCTGCACCGCCAGTTCGCCGACGCGGCCGCGGGCCTGACGATCGGCGTCGACGGCGGCAACGGTGTGGCTGGACCGCTCTACACCGAAGTTCTTAGCGAGGCGGGCGCGGCCATCTCCGGGCTCTACATCGAGCCCGACGGCACCTTCCCCAATCACCACCCGGACCCCAGTCAACACAGCACACTGAAAGACCTGCAGAAGATCGTCATCGACGAAAAACTGGCCGTGGGCCTGGCTTTCGACGGTGACGGCGACCGCTTGGGTGTGGTGGATGAACAGGGAAAGATCCGCTCCAACGACGAAATTCTGCTTTTAATGGCCAAGGATATGCTCTCCCGCAACCCCGGCAACGCCGTGGTCTGCACAGTCACCAGCTCAGGCCTGATTCCAAGCGAAATGGAGAAGATGGGCGGTAAGGCCCACATGAGCAAGGTCGGCCGCTCGTTCGTGCAGCAGGTGATGCAGCGCGAGGGCGCCCTGCTCGGCGGCGAGACCTCGGGTCATTTCCTGTTCGCCGAGGGCTACTACGGCGTGGACGACGCGGTGATCGCGGCCCTGCGCGTGCTCGACATCGTCAGACGTGCAGGCAAGCCGCTGTCGCACATTCTGGCCGAGTTCCCGGCCGTCCATCAGGCGCACGAGCGCCGTCCGCACTGTGACGACGACAAGAAGGGCGCGGTCGTGAAGGCCGTGACCGAGCACTTCCAGAAGACCAACGAAGTAGCCACGCTCGACGGCGCGCGTATTTCCTTCGACGGCGGCGCCTGGGTCGGCATCCGCCAGAGCAACACGACGCCCTGCCTGACTATTAGCATCGAGGCGCGCAGCGCCGACCAGCTCGCCGAGCTGGAGGCCATGGTCGTCGAATACTTCCAGAAGCACCACGGCATGGCCGTCTAATCTCTATGTTCTTCCGCAAAAAGAAAGCACCGGCCGAAGCTTCCCCAGAGGTGAAAAAGAAGAAGAAATCGAGTCTCATCAACTCGCTCATCGTCGGTCTGGTGATCGGCGGAGCGGTGGGTTCGATCGTCGGCAAGAACCTGATTGAGGAGAAAGAGAATAAGAATAAGAAGGATTGATTTGATTTGCCTAAAGTTGGTGCATTCATTCGGTATGGCACTTCTTTGTGCGCGACAAAGAAGTGCCCAAGAAAGCGCGTCGCGCCAGCGCTTTTGGGTACTTTTGGCGCGTTGCCAAAAGTACCAATTATTCATCCAACTCCCCTGCCAAATTCCTCTCC
>CAZYNU010000045.1:0-4324 GCA_964648045.1 uncultured Candidatus Peribacteria bacterium | reverse complement strand
TGATTCGAATTTCGAGAGTGAGACTGCAAGCCCCGAGTGACGCCAAGAACGTGGATGCAGAACGCTGGAAGCGCCTGCGACAACTGGGCCTGGCCGAAGAAGCCGGCCTGACGCTCAACGTCATCCTCATGGCCGAGATGACGGGCGACTGCAAGCTCTGCGTCTACGCGTTCACGACGGCGCAAGGCGTGCCGGTCTACCACGGACCCGGTGAGGAGCACTCGGAGTGCAACCGCGTGGTGGCCTACACGTTCGCCAAGGACGGCTGGACCTACTTCCTGTACCCATAACAAGAATGCCCGTGAAAGCCCAGCCCCCGATCCAAGCGATCGGGGGTATTTTCGTCAGCGCTTAGAAGCCCGCAGCGCCTTGAACGCCCACACATGCCCCGCCGCCATAAAGCACACCAGCGCGACCATCAGCGGAAACGACCAGTGGGTGACGGCAGCCCATTTGTCGGGTATCCATTGCAGGCCCGAGCCGATGAACCACGGCAAGCCAACCACAAAGAACGCGACGGAAAAGAGTTGAAAGGCATAAGCCAGCCGTGCGAGCCAACGGCCAATCACCGGGTCTTCGTGCTGCAGATCATCCACCATGAACCCCAACAGAATGAGCGTAGAGCCAGTGGTGGATGTGAGGCAGAAGGGACAGACACCACCCAGCTCGAAAATACTCGCCAGGTAGAGTCGGTAGCTAAAGGCAATGCCACCCAGCAGAACAATGCCCACCACCGCACGAGCGCTCTTGGTGAAACGAGTGCCACAGAGCATCGTCAGACCGTACGCCGCGGCACCGGCATACCAGAGCATGCCCCACATGGGATTGGGGACTCCCGGCCAGAAATGAGCCCACTCGCCCTGCACCGTCAGGGTACAGCTCACCAAGCTATTCACCGTACACGGCGTCAGCTGCCCGGGATGAAGGATGGCCTCGATGTACTCGAGGACCAGGAAGAACGAATCGCCCATGCCCACCAAGGCTGCCAGGGTGATGATTACGGCGGGCATAGACCAACGCATAGCGGGATACGTCATGGGCCGTAGCCTAGCACTCCACGCGCGTTGTGCACCAAAAACGTCGAACACAGTCGCACACACTTAGTCGCGCTTACTGCCAAAACCGACAAGCAGGCTAAGAACCGCGACGCCAGCATGGAGCACGGTATTTTCCACTGCTACCGCAAACAGACCGAGTACCGTACCGCCCTGAAGAAAACCAACCACAGATACCGCTGCATACACAAGGCCAAAAAACATCAAATAGGCGCGGGCCATCGCGTATCCGGAGCGCGCGCAGTAGAAACCCATGAGGCCGCTCACCAAATGGATGACATGCTGAAGGGGATCAACTGGAAAAATCAGAAGGGGACTACCTGTGAAGAATCCGGCCACGCCAAATACAAGAAAAGCCAAGCCGAGACCATACACCAATGGCGTCACGAGCACATTCATACGAAAGGAAAGTGGCCCCATCTTAGTCCGATCGGTCATGACAAAGCATACAAATCACCGTGGCCGCAATCGATTCCCGACATCAGAAGATATGGTGTACGATCGTACAACAATGCTACGATGCCAATATGGCAGGATCAGACGCCCCGCTGGCCTATCGCATGCGCCCCCGCACTCTCGCGGAGTTCGTCGGGCAGCGCGACGCCCTGGGAGAAGGAACGCCGCTGCGCGCCGCCATCGAACAAGACGCACTGCATTCACTCATCCTCGCCGGACCGCCCGGCACCGGCAAGACAACCATCGCGCACCTCATTGCCACGGCCACAAGGGCTGAGTTCATCGCGTTGAGCGCAGTACTCAGCGGCGCCAAAGAATTAAAAGAAGTATGCAACGCCGCCTCGGACCGTTGGCACGGGTTGAAGCAGAAGACCGTCCTATTCGTGGACGAGATTCACCGCTTCAACAAGGCCCAGCAGGACGCACTACTGCCGTCGGCAGAGGAAGGGAGCGTGGTCCTCGTGGGAGCCACCACCGAGAACCCGTACTTCGAGGTGAACGCGGCGGTCGTCTCACGCTCGCACGTCGTCTTACTCCAACCCCTTTCCGAAGCAGACATTGTGGAGATTCTCAAGCGTGCCCTGGCCGACGAGCGCGGTTACGGCGGTGCGGTGCAGGCCGAAGAAGCCGCCCTCCAGCGCATTGCCGTCATTGCCGCCGGCGACGCCCGCGCCGCACTCAACGCGTTGGAGCTGACGGTGATGATGTCCGGCGGAAAGCTGACCCTGACGCAGGCCGAAGTCGCACTGAAGGAGAAGCTCAAGCGCTACGACAAGGGCGGCGAAGAGCACTACGACACCATCTCTGCCTTCATTAAATCGCTGCGCGGCAGCGACCCCGACGCATCCCTCCTCTGGATGGAGAAGATGCTGCAGAGCGGAGAGGCAGGGCGCTTCATCTTCCGGCGCATGGCCATCTTCGCCAGCGAGGACATCGGCCTGGCGGACCCACAGGCACTGCAGGTGGTCACGAGCGCCTGGCAGGCATTCGAACTGGTCGGCTTGCCGGAAGGCGAATACTTCTTGGCCGAAGCCTGTCTCTACTTGGCTCAAGCTCCCAAGAGTGCGGGCGTGAAAGTGGCGATGGCACGCGCCAAGAACTTCATAAACTCCGTCGGGTCGCTCGACGTTCCCAATCACCTGCGCAACGCCCCCGTAAAGGGCATGGCCGAGCAAGGCTACGGCACCGAATACGACTACCCGCACGACCACGAATCAGGCGTTACGCGCTCGCACTATTTCCCGCGCCGGATCGCTCCGCAAGACTTCTACCTGCCAACGGAAAGAGGATATGAAAAAGAGGTTTTAGAGCGTCTTCATCACGCCAAATCCATCATCCGTCAGGCTCCGGTGTCGGAGCGGTGACTATTCACAAATAGTATAAATTATGTTATAATATTTTCGTGCAAAAACACCTGCTGTCGACCCTCCAGCGCCTCCTCCGTTTACCAGCGCTACGTGCCGGTTTTGGCTTGGTTGTCCTCATTGTGTTAACTATGGCAAATGTGGGACTCACAGCCGTTATCGTGCTGCCAGCACGTCTACTGGCCGATGTGTTGGCCATCACCCGCAAGGGGATGAATGCACAGCGCCTGTTACAAGAAACCTTTGCCTCGGCGGTCCTACTTGGCATGGCTGCCATCTTGGCGATCTTCCTCGATCCATCGCTGCACCCCGACTTCCCCGTGATCTACGGTCTGGCCGGTGCCGCGTTCCAGGTAGCTTGCTCGTGGGCTGTCATCAAGGCGCTCTGGAACCACCCGCTCTGGGCCGGTCGAGCGGCCAAGCCGCTGCACTGGAGCCTCGGCCTCAACGTCGGTGCGTTCGCCGCGCTCGCGCTGCTGCTCATCTCGCCGCTCTGGGGCATCGCCACATCCACGCTTACAGCCGCCCTCGTCATGCACCTGTCGCCGGCGCTCTGAGGGCCGCCAGATCGGGCGCACCGTCAGGAAACAGCTCACGCTCCAAGGCTTCGGTCTGACCAATCCAATCATCTGTCTGGTCGCTTTTCGCATAGCGCTCGCGGAAGTCCGCCACACGCTCGGCCGACGACACGACCCGTCCGCCAATCGCACGTTTATCGGCATAGAAGACAATCTTCTGCTCAATCGTCACATGCTCTTCAGGAGGTAAACTGGCATGTGTACGCACCGTTTCGGACAACTCTGGGAAACCACGATCACGCAGGAAGAGTGCGGCAGCCGGCTCGTGCCGCAGTCCCGCAAAACGACCACGCCATTCATCCCATCGGGCTTGAAACGCCACATCCGCAGGCGAGGACTTGCCGGGCACAAAATCAATGAAGCGCAGAAGATCGTGCACACGACCGCCGGCCTCGGCCAATGCCGGACGCACAATGCGTCCGCGCGCAAGTAACTCTTCGGCCAACGCCCGCGCAACGCGCCCCACAGTCTCACAATGTTCCACCACGTTCGGAGGCGTACCAACCTCGGCGCGCCAAGCTTCGATTTGTGCAGGGGAGGGGAGTGGCACGTCGGCAAACGCTAGTTCCAGACGTCGGCCTGCGCCGTCATCCACAAGATGTACGTGCACATGTCGCCCCAGCCAAGCGTCTCGCGGCAGGCGATCGGCCCATTCGGTCCAGAGCATTCCTTCCCACGAGAAGCGCTCCATAAACGATCGAGCCTGTTCATCATCAAGACGATACAGATCAATATGCGTCACACGCACGGCGCCATCGCGCCCGAGGTGCGGATGGGCGAGTGCAAAAGTGGGACTAAGTACATCACCCGAAAGTCCCAAACCGGCACCAAGACCCTGCAGAAACGTCGTCTTGCCCGCACCCACTGCACC
>CAZYNU010000044.1:0-5098 GCA_964648045.1 uncultured Candidatus Peribacteria bacterium | reverse complement strand
GGCGTGAACGGCGCCAATAACATCACCATTACGGGCGATGAGATTCCGACCGCCGGTTGGCATCATGTCGCCTTCAGTTACGACGGCACTGGCAACTGGGCCTACTACCTCGATGGTACCCTGAAGAAGTCGGGCACCTTCGCCGTTCCGATCAACACGGTGACGAACGCCGTGGAAATTGGCGCCCGCCACGACGCCGCCACTGGCTACTTCTACGGCGACCTCGACGATGTCCGCATCTATTCGACCGCCCTTGAAGCCGGCCAGATCGCCGCCCTTGCCAGCGGCGAGTGCGTGGACACCGACGGTTCACCGTCTTCCAGCTCGAGCAGCTCCGACTCGTCGTCTTCGGAATCGTCGTCGTCATCCTCTTCTAGTAGCCTGGCCTGCGAAGACGTAAGCGATGTGGGCCTGGTGGCCTACTGGCCTTTTGAGGAGAATGCCGGTACAACCACAGCCGACGCCTCGGGCAATGGTCATGACGGCGCCCTGCAAAACAGTCTTGAGGCTGGTTGGTCCTCGAGTGACAATGCGCCGACGACCGACCCGAATACCGCCCACCTCGACTTTGACGGCACCGATGATTTCGTCTTGGCCCCGGCATCGGGCGACTACAACGTGGATGACCTTACTTTGAGCGCCCGGATCAAGCCTGCCGTCATCGAGGAAGGCTACACGCTCATTCTGCGCCGCAGCCGCGATAGCATCGGCGAACAGTACGCTCTCTACCAGCACGGCAGCGAGTTGGAATTCTGGAGCTACGACCTCGGCCTAGGTGGCAATACTCTGGCAACGAGCGGCCTGAACCTGACGCCCGGCGTTTGGCACCATGTTGCCGTGGTATTCAACGACAGCACGAACATCTTGAAGATCATCGTGGACGGCGTCACGGCCGCCACGGCGGTGTCGGTGCCCAATAGCTTCATCAGCGCCACGCAAGGCCTAGTGATCGGCGGCATTAGCGGTAACTACTACTACGACGGCGAGATCGACGACGTGCGCCTCTATGGCCGCGCCCTCAGCGCAGACGAAGTGACCGACCTGGCTCTGGGCTGCGGCGGCGACTCTAGCTCGTCATCGTCCTCATCGACGAGCAGCTCCAGCTCGAGCTCCAGCGTCAGCAGCGAGTCGTCCAGCTCATCGAGCGAATCCAGCTCTAGCAGTAGCGAATCCTCAAGCTCGTCTTCCAGCTCTGAAGGCCCCGGCCCGTTCAGCAGCCTTTCACAAGAGGGCCAGCCGTCGAACCACGCCGGCCACCGCACGAATGAATTCCGTGTCTTCCAGAAATTCTTCAGCAGGACCGGCGCCGGCCTGCCCCCGGGAGGCTTCGGTGGTGGCGAACTGGGTGAAATGTCGGACTCGCAGAAGGAAGCGGTCTGCACGCTCCAGACGTACATCATTCGCCTGACGCCGCCGCCCACAGCCGGCGCCATCCAGTGGTTCTCGTCGCAGCTCGGTCAAGTGATCGGCATGAGCACCAGCGACGTGGTGGACGCAGTCAACGACACCACTCTCTGCCTCTAAGAGCGCTATACGTTCCTAGGAAAAAGGCGGCCTCCGGGTCGCCTTTTTTAGATCACGGTGTGGCGCTGGATGAACAGAATGGGATTGACGGTCCAAATAGCCTCGGCCGGATTGGTCACGGGCAAAGAAGCACGGTACGGCAAGTGCGGCCGAACGCCGTCGTCACGGTCGATTTGCAGATGGACGTGGGGACTGGCGCTCTCGCCCGTGAGGCCCACGTACGCAATCGTCTGACCGGCGACGACATCTTCTCCGGGCGACACCGTCACGTTGCCCATATGGCCGTAGATTGAGAAATACACGGCATTATCCAGGTGGTGTTCAATAACCACGTAGGTGCCAAGCAAGTCGTCTTCACCCACGGTAGACACGCGGCCGCCCCCAATCGCACCCACGGGCGTGCCTAGTGCCAGCTTGATATCCACTCCTGCGTGCGCGCCTTCAAATTCGCCGCTGTCGAGATCGTAGCGACCGAAGTAGCGGGTGGAATACGTCAACTTGGCGGTGATGAGGCGCACGTGCTCCGGCGTACGGTCTGGTGCCAAGCTGCTCATGGGAATGGTTAACTCCGAGAGGTCATAGGGCGGCAATGGGACGAAATCTTCCGCACCCAATTGGCTATAGTGTCGCATCCACTCTTCCGATGTCTCCATGGCGCCCCAGTTCGGCACGCGGGTGACGGGCATGACAGCCGAGCCAAAGGCCGGGAAACCAGCCTCGGGGGCGGCAGGGCGGAAATCATCGCGCGACAGGGCGCGGGCCGAACGACTAGATCGAATGGTGGCGGCCAGCCCGTAGATGGAGGACGAATACGAAGAGCGCGCCAAGCTGGAAGCCGATGAACGACGCTGCGCCGTAATCACGACCGAACGGCGCGAAGAGACACCGGACGCAGGACGGACGGACGACCACACCGTCACCCGCACAGAAGAAGAGGCGCGACGGGCTGAGCGAGCCGATGAAGACGTGCCGTCGCCAGAAGGCGATACAGGGCGCCACTGCCCGACAATGCGGGCATGCATATCGGAAGGCGACGATGACGGTAGGAGCGCCAGCGGCGCCAAGAGCAGGCCCGTCATGACCCACGGCAGGGCGCGCTGGACGCGCGACCGACGCACAACTGGAGCCTTGGGTGGGTGTGTATTGTTTGTTATTTAAAACATTCTACTCTAAAAAAACCTTTTTAGATAGTAGCAAGCAATCAAAGGAGACATATCGTGTTTAAAACCAGCAATCGAACCTCATGCTTTTGACGATTCAAAGCATCATAAAACCCTCATTCGTCTTTTTAGATCGATGCTACCACATCCAGTTCGGGAGCTATGAAGCAGACGGAGTCGCCTTAATTCCATTGCTTGGCCTTCAAGCCAGCCTTGGCAGCGGCTTGTTCGGCACGTTGTTTACTCGTGCCGGTTCCTTCCGCCACTTTCTCTTCGCCAATGAATACTGCACACACAAAGGACTTATCGTGATCCGGACCCGAGGCATCGACCGTGACGTAGTGCGGCGTGACGCCCAGACGCTCTTGGGCCTCTTCTTGAAACACGCTTTTTTCGTCGCGGTCTTTCCCTTGCGCGAGCAAGTGCTGCAGGCGAAGCAGAATGAAGCGCGAGCAGAATTCTTTGGCAGCTTCGAATCCTCGATCCAAGAAGATGGCACCAATGAGGGCCTCCAAGGTATTGGCCAAGAGTGAATCACGATCGCGTCCGCCGCTCGCCTCTTCGCCGTGACTCATGAGCATGTACTCGCCAAGCTTTAAATCGCGAGCAACGGCGGCCAGGTTGTCGCGCTGCACCAGGGCCGAGCGCCAATTGGTTAACTCACCCTCTGGTTTGGAGCTGAGGTGAAACAGGTGCTCGGTGGTGGCCAGTTCGAGCACGGCATCACCCAAGAATTCCAAGCGCTCGTTATGCCCGTGGGTACGAGCCTGGCGGGCAGCACTGCGATGGGTGAGAGCCTGGGCAAGCAGGTCTTTCTTACGAAACGAACAATCGATCGCCTTCTCAAGGAGAACGAATGGTCTGGGTGGCGGCTCGGTCATGGGTCGAGAATAGCCAAGGACGCCTCAGGCGGCGAGGCCCTCTGTGGGCGGCTCTGGGACGGGCACGGCCTTGGGCGGCCTCGCCTCAGCAGGACGAATCTCGTGAGCCAGGGCATTCAACACACCGTTCACGAATTTACCGCTTTCATCGGAGCCGAACTCTTTGGCAATCTCAATCGCCTCGTTGATGACAACCGGCACGGGCACATCCTGGTTTTTGGTTAGTTCGTAGGCGCTGCAGCACAGAACGCAGCGCGAAATGGGATCCATACGCTCCAAGCTCCAACCCGGAGCGTGCTTTTGGATAAGCTCCTTAAGGGCGACCTCTTCGGCCAGCGTGCCCTGCAGCAAGGCGGTTGCAAAATCGTCGTCTCCCTCGCCAAGCTCCTGCAAATTGCGACTGAGGGCCAACCCAGGATCAATCTCGGGGCGCACTTCGCGCTCAAACAGCACCTGCATAACGGCAATGCGCGAAAGGTGGCGGCGGGCCATGGTGCGGGAGGGAAACGGAAAGCGGCCTCAGGCCTTGATGCGCGTAATGCTCTTGAGAGCCTTCTCGCCCTGACGCTTCGGCACGGCCGGAGCAGCGTACGGGGACTGGCTCTTGTCGCGCAGGCGGCGCACTTCCAGGCTAAGGTAGTGCGAGTGCTGCAGGCGAGTCGCGCGCTTCGCGCGGTGCTTCTTTGGTGTAGGCTTCTTGGCCATGCGAAGAGGATGGTAACGGAAGCGGCGACAGGACGCCACCAGCCGGGACGGCACTCTAGCGGCCAATTCCCGCACCCGCAAGGCGGGTTTTAGACGTTTTGAGTGGCAAAAAGACTGGAGAAATCACCCGTTTTCCGCTATACTATCGAGATTGATCCTCTTCTGGTCTCTCCTGCCGGCATTCCTGGGACTGCTATTTGGCACCGCCCATGCGCAGATTAATCCCTGCCCGTTTACCACCCTGCCTTGTGCGGTAGGCGGCGCAGCAGGCGCCAGTGAGTATCTCCAGTCGGTTGCCTTTCCGGCAATGCGCATTGTGTTCGTGGCCGGCGCGTTGGCCAATTTCTTCTTCTACGCCTTCCGCATGCTCTACCAGAGCAACGACGAGGAAGCGACGAAGACCGCCAAGAGCGGCTACGAGCAAGCGATCTACGGCTGCGCCTACATGAGCTTGGCAAGCTTCTTTGTGGAAGCTTTCGGATCGTCGGCGCAGGGCACACTCGTCAATGTGGAGCCGCTGAACCAGGCCTACGCGAACGTCATTCTGTATATCAAGCTCATTCTGGCCGCGCTGGTGACGACCGTGATTGTGATCGTGGCCTTCCGCCTAGTGCTCGTGCAGGACGACGGAGAGAAGGATAAGGCGAAGAAGCGCCTCATGAGTGCGTTCGTGGGCGTGGCCGTCATCACCGTGGCGAACGTGATCGTCGCCGGCTTCTCACCCGATGCCGGCACCGCCGTGCTGGGCGAAGAGATCGTCGGCGTGGCCAACTTCTTGCTGACACTCTTCGGAGCCTTGGCCGTGTTCTGGTTCATTGCCGCCGGCAT
>CAZYNU010000043.1:0-6756 GCA_964648045.1 uncultured Candidatus Peribacteria bacterium | reverse complement strand
TCAAACAGCGCGCCGCCATTATCCGCGGACAGCTCCGCCAATCGCGCGACGGCACCACAACGAGGCGGCCAACGCCGCACTTCGTTGTCTTGAGCAGTGAGACCGTGGAGAGGTGTTGGCGCGACGCCCCACCACGAGCGTGCTGGAACACAAAAAAGAGGGCCTAAGCCCTCTTTTGAATGCGATGAGAAGTGGATTACTTTGCGAAACTGGCGAGGTCGCCGTCGACGGTGATGCCGAGCGAGCGAGCGGTGCCGGCGAGGGTGCGCATGGCGGCCTTCACGTCGACGGTGTTGAGGTCCGGGAGCTTGATCTTGGCGATCTCCTCCAGGTCCTTCACTTTGATGGAGCCAACCTTGATCTTATTGGACTCGCCGGAGCCCTTCTCCACTTTAGCTTTCTCCATGATCATGGCGGCGGCGGGCGGCTGCTTCACGATGAACGTGAAGCTGCGGTCGTCGTAGACCGTGATGACGACGGGCAGAAGCTTGCCCATGTTGTCCTTCGTCTTGGCGTTGAACTGCGTGACGAAGCCGTTGATATCGACGCCGGCCTGGCCGAGCGCCGGGCCCAAAGGAGGGGCCGGATTGGCTTGGCCGCCGCGGGCCTGCACCTTGATGACCTTCTTAATCTGCTTTGCCATAAGTGACGGGTAGTTTTCGTTGTCGGAGGCCGAAAGTCAAGCCGCGCTGACCGATTTGGCCTAGCGCGCAGGCAGAGCCTCTAAGAGGAGGGAGAGGGCCTCTTCTTGACCGGGGGCGATGTGCACCTCATAGAGGCGCTCACGGATGCGTAAAAAGACGAATTGCTCCGGACTAATGGCTGGATCGCGGAAACTGAGGCGATTGACCACGGGTTGGCCTTCGGCTTGCGTCGTCTCGTCGATGAGGTCTTGAACGCGAGAACTGAAGGTTTGTAGGAGTTTTTGTTTCAATTCGTTGAAGGCTGCCTTGGCATTGGGCGTGTCGATCCAGGCGATGGCACCTTGGCGAGATTCACCCAAGAGCAGTACCCGGTATGCCACCGGTACGCCCGTTGGGGCTACTTGCTCCAGGAGTGACTGTTCTCGCTGGAGTCGGGCGTCGTAGCCCAGCTCGGCGAGTAGGGCGGGTACGTCGGGCCCCTCGTGCTTGGCGACGGGTACCGTGACCACCAGGGCGGGGTCCGGCGGCTCCAGTGCGGCCTGCTCCAGCAATAGGCCATCGGCCACGCAGAGCACCGTCAACAGCGTGAGGAATAGTGAGCCGACGAAGAGGCGGAGAGCGACGTTGATGTTTCCATGCTAGCGGCGGAGTGCGAGGCCTGCGAGATGTGGGTGGACTCTGGTACACTGCCTCACGCATGGCCGTCCTGCGCACCCGTCGGGAGAAGCGTCCGTCCGCCGTCGAGGCGACGGAAGTGGCAGCCGAGGCTGTCGACATTGGCTTGCGCCCAAAGACGCTTGCCGACTATGTGGGACAGCAGAAGGTGAAGGAACATCTGCAGATTTACGTTTCGGGCGCCAAGAGCCGCCAAGAGCCGCTGGGGCACACGCTGCTTCACGGCCCCCCCGGCTTGGGAAAGACCACGCTCGCGCACATCATCGCCGCCGAAATGGGGGCTCAGTTGAAAGTGACGAGCGGCCCGGCCATTGAGAAGGCCGGCGACCTGGCCTCGCTCCTCACGAACCTCCAAAAAGGAGACGTGCTCTTCATCGACGAGATCCACCGCCTGCGCCCCGCCATCGAAGAGGTGCTCTACGGCGCGATGGAGGACTACGTGCTCGACCTCATGATCGGCAAGGGTCCGACCGCGCGCAGCATGCGTCTGACGCTCCAACCCTTCACGTTGGTGGCCGCCACCACTAAGCCTGGGGCCATGAGCGCGCCGCTCCGTGACCGCTTCCTGCACGCGTTCAAGCTAGGCTTCTATGAATTGCCCGAGATGGAGTCGATCGTCCGGCGCTCGGCCACGCTCCTGCAGGTGCCGTTGGCTGGTCCGGCCGCCGCGCGCATCGCCGCCGCCACGCGCGCCACGCCCCGCATCGCCAATCGTCTGGTGCGTTCGGTGCGCGATTTCGCCGCCATGCGCGGGCAGGACCTGGCCGACGCCGCCTGCGTGGAGGCGACGCTGAACTCCCTCGACATCGACGAGCACGGCCTCGACGCCACCGACCGCAAGCTGCTCACCGTCATCGTCGATCACTTCGGCGGCGGGCCCGTGGGCCTCTCCACCTTGGCCGCCATCCTGGCCGAGGAAGAGGAGACGATCGAGGACGTCTACGAGCCGTACCTGATGCAACAGGGCTACCTGCAGCGCACACCCAAGGGGCGCACGGCCGCCAAGCGCGCCTACGAGAAGCTTGGCCGCGAGATGCCCAAGGGGATGCAGGAGCCGATGCTGTAAGCTCTCGGCATGCCTCAAAAGAAAGTGACAAAGTTTCCGACGGAACGTCCCATCCCGACGAGTTTCCCGTGGACGGGAATGCACGAGCTCCTATGGTCGGCGGGCGGCAGCAAGCCGCTCAAGGTCCTCGACCTGGCGGCGGGCAACGGCTCGCTCTCGATCCCGCTCTTAGAACGGGAGTGCGACATCACCGCCACCGAACTCGGGCCCAAGCTCATCCGCCACCTGGAGAGCGTCCGCAGCCCGGGCGGCAAGGCGATGACGGTGGTCAACGAGGACATCCGGCAGGGGACGCCGGCCGAGGGCGCCTTCGATCTTGTGATCTGTTCTTTTATCCTTCACTACTTCTCGTTGCCCGACGGCAACGCCGTGTTGGAGACGGTCCGCCGCAGCGTGAAGCCGGGCGGCATGGTCTGGCTGCGTTGGTTCCTGCCCCAGGGCGAGCTGGCGTTCGGCTACGACCACTGCGTGCCGAGCGTGAAACAGGTCCTCTCGCACTTTCCCAGTGCCAAGGTACTGCACGAGCACATCTCCGAGGTGCCGACGGCGATGCTCCGACCCGACAAGACGCCCATGCTGCACATGGCAGCCGACGTGTTGTTGCGCTGTTAACGCCGCGCTTTCATCATTTCCGCGATAGCGGCGTGGATACCTTTCTTAAACGACGCTTCCGTGAAGCGTTCGGCGGTGGCTAAACAGTCTTCGGGATTAATGTTCGTTGTCTTGAAGTTCTTCAGAGTGGAGACGAGCGACTCAACGGTAGGGCGAGGAAAGAAGGCGCCATTGGTATCGGTCAACCACTCCAACGCGCCGCCAGCCTGGAAGGCGATGACGGGTAGGCCGCTGGCCAGCGCTTCGATAGCGGCCAGGCCGAAGTCCTCGTCACCGGGGAAAATGAGCGCGCGCGCCGACGAGAAAATGGTGCGGATCTCGTCGTGGGTCTTGGGTCCGGCGAAGGTGACGGTGGGGCCGGCGAGTGATTGCAGGCGCGCTTTGTCGGCGCCGTCGCCGATGATGGTGAGCGGCACCTTCAGCTGGTTGCAGGCCTCGATCGCCAGGTCGATGCGCTTGTAGCGCGCGAGCGTGGAGACGATCACGAACGGCGCGCTGTCCTCGCGGGCATGCGGCATGGGCGACGTGAACCAGGTGTCCGCGATCGGGGGATAGAGCACCTCGCTGCCTCTCCGCCAATACAGCTCGATGCGGCGTTGCACCGACTGCGAAGCGGCGAGTAGGCGGTGGGGGCGGTCGGCGGCGAGCGCGTCCCATGTGCGCAGACGGTGGAAGACGGATTCCAGGTACCAGCGCTTGAGCCAGCCGAGCGGGCCGCGCGCGGCTTGGTCGATGACGTCGTGCGTGCGATCCCACAGGTAGCGGGCGGGTGCGTGGATGTACGAGAGGTGCCAGGTCTTCGGTCCCGTCTTGATGCCGTGCGCGAAGGCCGACGACGAGCTGATCACCAGGTCGAACTCCGAAAAATCCCAGGCCTCGGCCGCGCCGGCGAAGAACGGCAGGTAAAGGTGGTGGTTTGTGGAAAGCGCGGCCAGCGGTTGGAGGCGGCTGGTGCGGATGCGCTCCTTCGGGAACCAGTCGCCGAGTTTTTTCTCGTCGTAGAGGAGCGTGTAGACCGGTGCCTCTGGAAACATGCTGGCAAGCAGGCGCGCCACGCCCTCCGCGCCGCCGCGGATCGTGAGAAGTTCGTGGACGATCGCAATCTTCATAGAAGCAGTGCCTGCCCTGAGCGAACCCGAGCGGAGCGAGGGTGAGTCGAAGGGTGGACGATCGCCACCTTCATAGGGGCATTGTGCCTGGGCGGGCGAGGGTCAGGCCAGGAGCTTCAGGACCGTGTTCCAGTTGCGCGTCGTCACCTTCTTTCCGTAGGTCTTCTCGATGATCGCCATCGCGTCGACGGTGCGGTGTTCGGGGTCCAATTGGAGCACGCTAACCACCTCGCCGTCAGTCACTTTCAGGATGCGGAACGACGCATCGTCCGACTTGGGCGGCGTCTTGCTCTTCGGCTTCTCCGTCAAGAAGGTGATGTAGAGTCGCGTGTTCTCATCCACTTTTACACTCTTGAACGGATCGCTCTTCGCCAGGGCCGCGAGCGCGTCAGCGGAGCGGAGAATGACGGGGATCTCAAACTTGAAGGTCTTCTCCAGAGCCTCTTCCAGCCTGGCAACGAGCTTGGGGCCGGCGGCCTCGGGCGAATCGAAGCTGACGTTGCCGCTGGCGAGCAGGGTCACGACGTTCTCGTAGCCGAGCTTTTCCAGTGCCTTCTTCAAGACGGCCATCGGCACCTTTTTGTTGCCGCCGACGTTGATGCCCCGTAGTAGGGCGACGACGCGCGGCATGTCAGGCGTTGGGAGCCTGAACGCGACGGACGATGCGTGCCTGGAGTGAGCGCGGTACCCAGTGTCCAAGGACGGTCTGCAACCGGTTGTACCAACTTGGAAAGATAATCGCGCGGCCCGCCAGACAGCCATGCACGCCGGCCTCGGCCACGGCGGCCGCAGTTTGCAGGGGGCTAAGCTGAAAGAGCGGCGAGGACTCCATCTTGGCGGCAGCCACGAAGCCCGTGTTGGTGGGGCCTGGGCAGAGGCAGGTGACGGTCACGCCGGTGCCGCGGCATTCCTCTTTAAGCGCCACCGAGAGCGAGAGCACGTAGGCCTTGGTGGCGTAGTATACGGCCATGAACGGTCCAGGGAAGAACGCGGCCGTAGAGGCCACGTTCAGGATGCGGCCGCGCTTGCGCGAGAGCATGCCGGGAAGCAGTCGGCGGGTAAGGATGCTGAGACTGCCGACATTCAGGTCGATCTCCTCGCGCATACGGACTTCTTCACCAGCGGCGAAAGTGCCAAAGGTGGCGAAGCCAGCGTTATTCACAAGCACGTCGACCGTCTCATCCTTGAGTGAGTCCGCCAATGCCTCGGCCGCACCAGGGCGGCCGAGGTCGGCGGGGAGGACACGTGTTTTGATGGGGTGCGCGGCAGAGAGTTCGGCGGCGAGTGCTTCCAGTGCCGGCACCGAACGGGCCGAGAGCAGCAGGTCGTACCCGCGGCGCGCGAACGAGCGGGCGATCTCCGCACCGATGCCGCCGCTGGCGCCTGTAATAAGAACGGTACCGACGCTCACTTCTTGCGGTTGAACAGCAGGTCGAGCGACCAGGCGCCGCCGCCTTGGATAGTCAGGACGAGGCCGAGGCCGATGGCCAGCAAGTGGTACTCGTAGCCTGTGGGAGCGAAGAAGCCGTTGGCACCGTGCACCAAGACGATTGCGCCGAGCATGATCACCGCCAGTGATGCGGCGCAGAAGCGTGTACAGAAGCCAAGAATGAGGGCAACAGCACCAACAGATTCACCGAGGATGACTAGGGCAGCGATGACCGTGGGAATGCCCATGCCGGTTAGAAAGCCCATCGCACCCTCGAAGCCAGGGCCGCCGAAAAGACCAGCTGCCTTCTGTAGACCGTGAGGGAGCATGACGAGGCCGAGGGCCAAGCGGGCGATGAGCGAGCCGTACCCATTAGGGTTGGTTTGAAAGCACCAGTTTTTCATGGGGATGGGTGGGGAAAGGAAACATGCCGACGCTACCCGACGGCGCGTTGTGGGTCATCCTTCTTTTTATTGACGCGCCACGTTGCTCTTGCGACGCTCACTTCATGACGCCGACCATCGACTTGCCTGATTTTCATGAAGAGGAGGTGTACGACGGGCTTCTCAGTGCGCTTGTCCTCGACGGTCAACGTTTTGTTTCCACCATCCAAAACGAGCATCACCGTCGGCTCGACCGGGCACTGGCGGGCATCGCGACCATGCAGGCGGAATTTCCAGATGAGCTGGAGGCATTCCCCGTGATTCTTCCCAGCCCGATTAGCGGCTCGTATCCCGGGCTGGATTTGGGTCTGCTCGATTTCGCTCGCCGGCATTTTCTGATGGCTGATCGCCACGGCATCTTGCTAGAGGGCGTGAATGGCGAGCGGGCAGCCGCTCGCCTGGCGGCTATGGCCGGCAAGCGCGGTGCTCTGCTGCGGAAAATGGCCGGTCTCTACGCGGCGGCCGATGTACGGCAGGCAGAGGCAGGCTGACGTGGTACTCCCGACAGGAATCGAACCTGTATCTCCAGCTTCGGAGGCCGGCGGTCTATCCGTTGACCTACGGGAGCGCGTGGCCAGGATACGCGAACCGCCGAAGGCGCACTACGCCAGTTGCAGACCAAAGAACGCCTGCGCCGCCGCGGTCGTGGCCCGGTCCGTTTCGGCCAGACTGAGGCCTTTCATCTCGGCGACGCAGGCTAGGATTTCCGTCAGGAAGGCCGGTTCGTTGCGCTTGCCGCGGTGAGGGACGGGTGCCAGGTAGGGCGAGTCGGTCTCGA
>CAZYNU010000042.1:0-6964 GCA_964648045.1 uncultured Candidatus Peribacteria bacterium | reverse complement strand
ATACTTTGACAAAATCTGATTTTTGTAATATACTTTTGAGTGATGAATAATTCAGGAGCAACCCGACGTAACGCCGCAATCGAGACACAGCTCGCACGAGCCGTTGCGCTTCATCTTCATGCTGCTGCAGCTGCTGCAGATCGAACCGGTGAAACCCTGGAGCTTCGCGAGATCAATCTTACTGGGAGCAGACTCGCCCTCCTCTGGCTCTAGTGTGGCAATACCCGTCTGGACAACCTCGGAGTCATCGGCACTCTGCCCCTCATCCACCACTGGCAGGCGCATGGCGAATGCATCGCGGCTCTTGCTGCCCTCGGCGTAGGCCTTCTCAACCAGTTCGTGGTTATGGAGCTGCATGGCCTCCTCCTTGGTAAGGAACTTGAGGGCCATCCAGCGGGCGATATAGTCCATGATTGACTTCACCATCGGGATCTCGCCATTGGTCGTCATACCCATCGGCTCAAAGCGCGAGTGGGCCAGCTTGGCGCAGAGCACCTTGAGCGGCACGCCGTACTGCAAGTTCATCGACATAGACATGGCGAACATGTCCATCACGCCCGAGAGCGTGGAGCCTTCTTTATTCATCTTAATGAAGAGCTCGCCGGGCTGACCGTCCTCGAAGAGTCCAACCGTCAGGTAGCCCTCGTGGCCGGCCACCGAGAATTTGTGCGTCAGGGCCGGGCGCTCATCGGGGAGCTTGCGGCGGCGGGCGGCAGGCTTGTAGACAATGCGCTCCACGATCTTCTCAACTACCTTCGGCTCAACCTTCTCTTCTTTGGCGTCAGACGACGTGGAGAGCACCTGGCTCATCTTGGAGCCGTCGCGGTAGAGGGCATTGGCCTTAATGGAAAGCTTCCAGCTGAGCAGGTAGGCGTTCTTCACGTCCTCGATTGTGGCCTCGCTTGGCAGGTTGATGGTCTTGCTGATAGCTCCGGAAATGAACGGCTGGCTGGCAGCCATCATGCGGATGTGACCTTCGTAGTGGATGTAGCGCTTACCATTCTTGCCGCAACGGTTAGCACAGTCGAAGACGCTCAGATGCTCGTCGCGCAGGTGTGGAGCGCCCTCGATCGTCATATGACCGCAGATCACCTCATTCGCCTCGTCGACTTGCTCTTTGGTAAAGCCAAGGGCCTTCAACAGATTGAAGGACTCGTCGGCCAACTGGGCATCGGTGAAGCCCAGGCGCTTCATGGTTTCATCACCAAGCGCGAAGCGATTGAAGGCAAAGCCAATCTCAAAGACGGTGGAGAGCTGGGCTTCGATCTTAGCGATGTCGGCATCGGTGAAGCCCTTTTCCTTAAGCGACTGGCGGTTCACATGCGGGGCGCCTTCCAGGCTAAGGGTGCCCATCACGTAGCGCATGATGTCGCGCACCTCGCTCTCGGCGTACCCAAGGGCGCTCAGAGCCGGCTCAACGGACTGGTTGGCGATCTTCATGTAGCCGCCGCCAGCCAGCTTCTTAAACTTCACCAGGGCGAAATCAGGCTCCACACCGGTCGTGTCGCAGTCCATGAGCAAGCCGATGGTACCGGTGGGGGCAATAACGGTGACTTGGGCGTTGCGGTAGCCGTGCTCCTGACCCATCTCCAGCGCGCGGTCCCAACACTCCTTGGCAGCCGTCAGAAGGCCGGGAGGACAGACCTGCTGATCGATGCCAACCGGCGGAACGTGCAGCCCTTCGTATTCTTTGGTGGGAGCGTCGTAGGCCGCACGGCGATGATTGCGGATCACGCGGAGCATGGACTCGCGGTTGGGACCGTAGCCGGGAAAGGCACCCAGATGGCGGGCCATCTCCGCCGAGGCAGCGTAGCTCTCGCCCGTCAGGATGGCCGTGAGCGCGGCGCAGATGGCGCGGCCCTGCTCGCTGTCGTAGGCGATACCCATGCGCATGAGCATGGCGCCCAGGTTGGCATAACCCAGACCGAGCGTGCGGAACTTGTAGCTCAATTCAGCGATCTCCTTGCTGGGGAACTGGGCCATGAGCACCGAGATTTCCAGCACGATCGTCCAGAGGCGGATGGCGTGGCGATATTTCTCCACCTCGAAGGTGCCGTTTTCGGCATCGAAGAACTTCAGCAGGTTGAGCGAAGCGAGGTTGCACGCCGTATTATCGAGGAACATGTACTCACTGCACGGGTTACTCGCATTGATGCGACCATCAGCCGGGCAGGTGTGCCAATCGTTCACGGTGGTGTCGTATTGCACGCCGGGATCGGCGCAGCTCCAGGCAGCGTAGGCGATCTGCTCCCAAAGATCCTTAGCCTTGAGCGTTTTGCTCGGCTTGGGCTCGCGTCCCTCTTTGGCAGCCTTGCGCAGCTCCGTGCGCCAATACAAGTTCCAGTCGGCGTCGCGCTCCAGGGCCTCAAAGAAGGCCTGCGGGACACGGACGGAGTTATTACTATTTTGACCCGAAACGGTGGCATAGGCCTCGCCGTTGAAGTCGATGTCATAACCGGCCTTGGCGAGCGCGGCCACCTTCTTCTCTTCTTCCACCTTCCAATTGATGAACGTCTCAATATCCGGGTGATCAAGGTCGAGACAGACCATCTTCGCGGCGCGGCGCGTCGTACCGCCCGACTTGATGGCACCGGCGGCGCGGTCGCCGATCTTGAGCCAACTCATGAGGCCAGAGCTCTTGCCGCCGCCCGAGAGGGGCTCGCCGTTACCGCGCAGATGGCTAAAATTGGTCCCGGTGCCGGAGCCATACTTAAAGAGACGCGCCTCGCGGACCCACAGGTCCATGATGCCACCCTCATTCACCATATCGTCGGCCACGCTCTGAATGAAGCAGGCGTGGGGCTGGGGGTGCGTGTAGGAATCTTCGCTCTTGCGAACCTCGCCGGTGTCCGGGTCGACGTAGTAATGACCCTGCGCCGGGCCGGTGATGCCGTAGGCGCTGTGCAGACCGGTATTGAACCACTGCGGACTGTTCGGAGCGGCCATCTGGCGCACGAGCATGTAGGACATCTCATCTTCGAAGGCCTGGGCATCTTGTTTGGTGGCGAAGTAGCCATAGCTCTCGCCCCAGTGCCGCCAACAACCGGCAAGGCGGCGAACCACCTGGCGCACGCTGCGTTCGGGACCGGTGACCGGGAGGCCTTTCTCGTCGAGCTTAATTGAGCCGTCGGCATTGTACTGCGGCACGCCGGCCTTGCGGAAATACTTGCTCACAACGATGTCGGTGGCCACCTGACTCCAGTCTGCGGGAATTTCCGCATCCTGCATTTCGAACACCACCGAACCGTTCGTGTTCGTCACGCGGCTCGTGCGACGCTCGTAGGTCACCTCGTCGAGCGGATCGCTGCCCGGCGTCGTGAAGAGACGCGGCACCGAGAGGCCGCCGTGCCGGTTCTGATGACCGGCGGAACCGCCCTCCTGCTGACGGTCATCATGGATAGTCTTATGAGCGGCCTTGGCCTGAGCGGCGGCGTTTGGGTTCATGGAAAAATAGAAGGAATGGGTGAGAAGGGCCGGATCGGCCGCTTCGGCGCAGGAAACACACTATGTTGTGTCCTCCCTGTTCCAGGGACACAACCTATAGAAATCTGCCGGACATTCAACGCTGCAGACTTGCATTCAGACAGAAGAATTCCCCATTCACCATGGGGGGATTTTTCACGGCTTATCATTGCCGTAAAACACCGACAATTTTTTCAAAATCATTTATGATCTCTCATCTTGAACTATTAAGTGATACACAAAGCACAGAGCCACCCGCCGACAAGCACCATACACATTCTGTGCCGCTCCGATTGGGAACGTTGAAGGACTCGCTCATGATTTTCGCTTCGTAGTCAGGAGAACTCACGGTACGATGAAGACCATCATGAAGATTACCATTCTCGTAGCGGGAAATAACCGCCCTAGCAATGCTGCCTTCCTTGCGCATACCTTCGCCGAAGGACTGACACGAACGCACCCCGCGGCAGAGGTGACAACCATTACGCTGGCCGAGCTCGACGTGCCGCATTTTACCCTCGCCGCCTACGATCCCAACCACTCCCCCACTCCCGATACCCACAAACTGCACGAAGCCGTGAAGAATGCCGATGGCATCGTCGTCGCCAGTCCGGTTTGGAACTTCTCCGTGCCCGCGCACCTGAAAAACGCCCTCGATCATTTGGGTGCCGTCTGTTTAGACCAAGCCACACACAGCAAGGGGCAACTACAGGAAAAACCCTGCATGTTCCTCTTTACGGGTGGTGCGCCAATGATTGCCTGGAAAGCGCTCCTGAATATCACCACACTCCATGTGTCTGAGGCGTTCAAGTACTACGGCGCGGCCGTGGTTGGCCGCCATTTTGAACCCAAATGCCTGCCGGGACGGGGCAAATTCGGCTTAGTGCTCGACCAACGCACAGATCTGGCGGATCGAATGACTAAAAAGGCGGCGACGTTTGGACACATCGTGGCGGCCTACCGGGCTACCGGTTCCCTGCCGCCCTTCCTCAGCTTGCGCCGTAACGTGGCTACCTGGGCCTACCGCATCGGTAATCGCATTATGTACCCCGTCAGCAACGCCCAGTGAGCCTCACTGGCGGCCGAGGTATTTCTGCAACGGAGAGGCTCGCGGCACGAGCGCGTCGAGAGATTGTGGTGCGATCGCCTCTTTTTCCCCGCGCGGCGCGCCGACATCAGCCAGGGTGACGGGTTTGGGGACCAGGCGATGATGGCGGTGGGCTTTGAGCACAGTGCGGTAGCCGCCTTCCCCGTTCTCGAGGAAATGGGCCACGCGCGTGACGGTGGTGGTGCTGGCGCCGGTGAGCTTGGCCACCTGGCGATAGCTGTAGCCTTGGGCGATCAGCCGGGCCACTTCCAAGCGCTCGCTTAAGGCCTGCAATTCACTCAAAGTGGCAATATCGCGCAGAAAGGCGGCCGTATCGTCCTCGGTTTTAAGGGAACGTAGGGCGGCCACCAGGCCCCGAAACCACGGTTCCTTCCGCCAGCTATCCTCGGTAAAACGTCTCTTCATGGTTCCACACTCTACCGGGCACCAGGCCGAGTGCGACAAAAAACTCCCACGAAAAAGGCCCGGTCACCCGGGCCTCCTTCTGAATGCGAAGAGAAACGCTTAACCGTTGCTGCGGCTGACGGCTACGCCGGCACGAGCCTTAATGACCTCCTCGGCCACATTGCGCGGCACATCGGAGTAGTGGCTCGGCTCCATGGCGTAGCTGGCGCGGCCCTGTGTCATCGAGCGGAGCTCGGTGGCGTAGCCGAACATGGCGGCAAGGGGCACCTGAGCCTCGATGATCTTGGCGGTGCCGCGATCGAACTGATTCTGGATGAGTCCGCGGCGAGACGACAGGTCGCCCATCACGTCGCCAAGGAACTCCTCGGGCGTGGTGACTTCCACCTTCATGATCGGCTCAAGTAGCACCGGATCGGCCTTCTTGGCAGCCTCTTGGAAACCGATGGAAGCAGCGAGTTTGAACGCCATTTCAGACGAGTCCACGTCGTGGTATGAACCGTCGAGCAGCTCTACCTTCACGTCCACCACGGGGAAGCCGGCGAGAATGCCGCGGCTCATACCCTCCTGGAAACCCTTGTCGCACGGAGAGATGAATTCGCGGGGAATGCGGCCGCCAACGACCTCGTTCACGAACTCGTAGCCCTTGCCTGCCTCCTGGGGCGATAGACGGAAGACGACGTGGCCGTACTGGCCGCGACCGCCGGTTTGCTTGGAGTACTTATGTTCGCCATCGACGATCTTACGAATGGTCTCACGATAGGCAACCTGCGGGTTACCAACGGTCGTCTCCACTTTGAACTCGCGCTTCATGCGGTCGACGATGATCTCCAGGTGCAGCTCACCCATTCCCGAAAGAACAGTCTGGCCGGTCTCTTCATCGGACTTCACGCGGAGCGTCGGATCTTCTTCGGTCAGCTTCTGGAGGGCGATGCCCATCTTCTCTTGATCACCCTTCGTCTTGGGTTCCACGGCCAGTGAGATGACCGGCTCTGCAAAGGAGATGGCCTCAAGCTGCATGGGATTATCCTGGTCGCAGAGGGTGTCGCCGGTGCGAACATCCTTCAGACCAATGGCCGCGCCAATGTCGCCGGCTTCGATCTGCGGAATCTCCTCGCGGGAGTTGGCGTGCAGGCGAACGATACGACCCACGCGCTCGGTGTTGCCGTTGCGGGTGTTGAGCATGGCCGTACCCGTCTTGAAGATGCCCGAGTACACGCGGATGAAGGTGAGACGGCCCACGAACGGATCGGTGGCGATCTTGAAGGCCAAGGCAGCAAGAGGCTGGTCGTTGCTGTGTTTGCGGCTCAGCGGAGCGCCGGTGTTGGGATCGGTGCCCTTGATGTCGGCCAGATCATTGGGTGACGGCAAGTAGGCCGTGACGGCATTCAGCACCAGCGGCACACCCTTGTTCTGCAGCGAGGAGCCGCAGAGCACAGGATAGAGCTTGTTGGCGCAGGTAGCCTTGCGGAGGCCGGCGAACATCTCCTCGTCGGAGAGAGCGCCCGTCTCGAGGAACTTGTCGATAAGGTCATCGTTCGCCTCGGCAATCTTCTCAATGAGAACGGCGCGGTACTCCAACACCTCGGGCATCATTTCTTCGGGGATCGGAATTTCCTTGATGACTTCGCCCATCTTGCCCTCGAAGGTGAAGGCCTTCTTAGTCATTAGGTCGACCACGGCACTAAACTCACTCTCCTGGCCGATCGGCAGCTGAATCGCCACGGCATCCTTACTGAGGCGATCATGGATGGAAGCGAGCGACATGTAGAAATCGCCACCGGTCTTATCCATCTTGTTTACGAAGGCCAAGCGCGGAACTCGGTACTTGTCGGCCTGGCGCCAGACAGTCTCAGACTGGGGCTCCACGCCCTGCGAGCCGTCGAACACCACCACGCCGCCGTCGAGCACGCGCAGCGAACGCTCCACCTCGGCCGTGAAGTCCACGTGACCGGGGGTGTCGATGATGTTGATGGTGATATCTACCGGCTC
>CAZYNU010000041.1:0-7343 GCA_964648045.1 uncultured Candidatus Peribacteria bacterium | reverse complement strand
ATACCTCGCCCACCCCTGCGCCTGCGTCCCGACGATCGTCGGGTAGATGCCGTTGGCCGGAACCAACGCCAGCAATCCCGTCGCCGCTTCTTGGAGCGCCAGCCAGTGCGCACGCTCGGCGACGAGATCCTGGCGTAAACGAAGATCGGCTGTCGTCTGCAGGCGAGCTTCGACGTTCGAGATCTTTCCTGGAAGAGAAGCAACCAGACGCTCCAGGGCGCTCTTGCTGATGGTGAGGACGGTCTCGCCGTCGAGGGTGACAGGCTTGGCATCAGGGTTATCCAATTGTTTCTTCTGCCATTCGCGGTAGGCCGCCTCCGCCGTGCGGAGTTCGGCCTGCGCCGTGAGCAACGCGACCTTCGCCGCCGAGAGACGACGCGGTTCGCCGGCGGCAGAAGCCAAGCGCAGCAGACGCTCCGCCTCGGCGACAGCCGACTGGGCCGCTTCGTAGGCGATCAGCTCTTGCGAGCGCGGCAACTCCCCGCCGCCGGGGTTGGGGTTCGAGCTGATGCGGCCGGCGATGGAGGCCTCGTTGATTTCGTTTCGCCAGTTTGTGGTCTCACCCGCCAGGTAGGAGCGGATCGCGTCGAAGTGGGCGCCGATCGCCGTCAGCAGCGCTTGATCTGAGGGTATCAGCGGCGCGGCGTTCCTGGCCTGCACGGTGTAGGTACGAACCTCCGACAGATTCGGCGGCGTCGGCGCATCGGTCCGGGTGGCCTGGACGTTCAAGTACGCGGCCAGGGTAATGTCGGCCAGGACGGGCAAGGCGTCGTTGATCGCCTGTTCGGCCCGAGCATAGGCGTCGAACACCTCGCCCTTCATGCGGCTCTCGATCATGCCGGCCGTCTCGATCTTGCGGCCGTTTTGGACGGCGGTCGCCTCGTAGCGGCGGTTCACCTCGGCGTAGAAGCCCTCACGGTCGTCTTCCCAGAGCGCCACGAGTGCCGAGTGGCTCCGGGCGATCTGGCTGCGAGATTGCACCAGGTCGATGCCGGCCATGCCGGCCACCTGCAGGCCCCACGAGCGCGAGACCTCGGTGCTGCCCGAGGGGAAGACCGGACTCACGCGGGTGGTGAGCGTCGTGCGGCCTGATTCCATAGTGCGCAGCTGTTCTCGCGTGGCCAGTTGGGCGGCGCCGAAGACGCGGGCGGTGATGAGTTGCGGGTTGCCGTTCGTCGGCCGGTAAAAGACGAAGCCACCCTGGCCGTTACTGCCCACCATGTGCCGGTCCATGAGCAGTTCACCCTCGGCCGAGCGGACGGTCACCTCGCGCTGGGTTCCGTTTGCCACGATGATCGGCACGTTGAGCGTGCCGCCGACGGCCACGATCGGGGTGTTTGTGAGGCCCTCGATCACCGCCCCGACGGGCAGCCACTCGAAGCGCAGGTCGGCCTTCTGGCCGGAGGAGACGAGCCGGGCCTGGGCCGAGACGGCCGTGAGGGAGTCTTTCGTGAGCGGGACGTGGACGGCGGTGAGTGCGGCTGGCGCGAAGCCCGCGCCGGTCATGCCCACCACGCGCGACCCGTCGCGGACGACGAGGGCGTTACTCTCCACCGAGAGCGAGAAGCTCTGGCCGAGCAGGTCGCCCGAGGCGTCGACGAGCCCGACGTACCGGGCGTTGCCCGGCTTGATTTCAATGTGGTTGGAGCCGGGCAGGAACGAGCGTTCGTCGAGCACCTCACGAAGCGCCATATCAGAAGCGAAGACGAGGCGGCTGCCCTCGGGAAGATTGGTGCCGTCGACGATGAGGACGCGCTGGCCCTGGTCGTTGAAGACCGCCTGGAACGCGAGGGTGGGCGTCACCACCGCTTCCACGCCGGGCTCTGCCAGGAGGGCCGAGCGCAGGACGGTCGTGTCCTGGGTAGTGCCACTGAGGAGTCGGGCGCGGGCCGCACCAAACTCCGCCTGCGTCAGGGACGTGGCCGAGGAGGACGTCCAGGCCAGAGACAGGTCGGCCATGAGGGCGTCGAGGCTCTCGGTCGCGGTGGGTTCGTTGCCGGTCTGGACGATCGGTGTCTCGGTCTGCCAGGTGCCGGGGTTAAAGGCGATCGTGTTCCAGACGACGTCGACCTTCCGCTGGCTTGGGTTATAGGCCAGGTAGATGTTGCCGCCGAGCGTCACGCCGGTCGAAGGGTCACGCAGGCGCAGGAAGTCGCGCTGTGTTGGGGGAAGCGAGAGGTTGAAGTTCGACGAACCGGCGGGGACGGTCGCCATGACGGTCCCTTCCGCGTTGAGCAGCTGGAGCGGGCGCTCGATCGACTGGAAGCTGATGCCGTAGTTGTCGTAGTGACCGTTCTGTGAATTCACCGAGGCCGAGGGCGTCCAGGTCATGATGTCCATCGGGCGGCCGTAGAGCGCCTGCCCGGAGGTGAGTGGCGACACCTGGGCAGCCAGCGTGATCGCCTCCGCCAGTTCCTCGCGCAAGAGAACATCGGTCGCCGCCTGGCCGGGCGCCAGCGCGTCGAGGCGGACGCGCACGTCCTGCACTTCCTGCAACACGCGAACCTCCATGGTGTCGTAGGCCGACTGTCCGTCGAGCAACGCAGCCAAGGGATTCACCGCCGGCATCTCCCGCGGTTCGAGGTGGATATCGTCGCCGAGGCGGGGGGAAGGGCGGGGCATGGGGCGGGGGGAAGGGGGTTGCGCCCCATTCTCCGGATCGCACCCATACGTACCTGTTAGGGCGATAATGAAATACAATTTATTTGCTGCACGGAGCCACTCTTCAGTGTTCCACCAAAGAAAAGAACGCGGCGGACGTTCTGCTGCTAATGACCGGCAGAACGACGAGAATAGGTACTTCTACTAAAGATAGACAAACCCCTCACAAATTCGACGCCGTTCTACACCAGGATAGAACCGATTCAGAGCCCTGATCACTCGTGATAATAAGCTGTACTTTTTGGCTTTATATAGGGCTAAATAACTTGATCAATGTGTCATCTTTCGCTCGACTCGAGCGTTCCAAGATGTATATTGTCCTATACAAGGCCCGCGGAACTCCGTAGCGTGACCTGTCCTATGAACCCCTTACCCAGCGCCGTCGAGCACTCCCTCATCGAGGCTGGCTGCTCCTCTACGGAAATCCTACTCATCCAGCACATGCTGAATGGAGATCCGACCACGTTGCGCATCCTTGCTCAGAAGACAGGCAAGAGCACGGGCGTGTTGGATCAAGCGATGAAAAAGCTGATGAAGAAGGGCATCGTGGTGCGGGAGACAGTGAATGATAATCCAAAATTCGTCCTCAAGTCGCTTCAGAACGTGGTGCAGTGGCTGCATGACGAAACGCTGCATCGCCGGGAAATGCTTCTACGGAAGTACCAAACTTTTGAAGCATTCGTGACGACAATGGAAAGTGAGAAGAATCGTCCTGAGATGAAATACTTTGACGGTGATGACGGCCTAGAGCAGGCATATTTCAGCCTCATTGAACAAGGCAAACACTGGCGGCAGTACATTCCCGTGAATGGTCGCGAGCAAGATGATCCTCTGTGGCAGATGCGTGTGCGACTCTTTCGGGCGCGCAAGGAGGCGGGGGTATTTTGCCGCGTTATTACGCACGATACGGAGGATGGCTGCGCATTCCAGGCACGCGATCAGTATGAGTATCGAGAGACGATGCTGGTCAGCAAAGAGTCGTGTCCGATTCCCTGTGAAAAAATTATTGTTGGGAATGTCGTAGCCTGCTTCCAGCACGCCCAAAAACGCGCCTGCTTTGTGCGCTTTCCTGAGCAGGTGGAATCAGAAGCGGGGGCGTTTGATTTGCTTTGGAAGATTTTAAGTGACGAGAAATTACTTGCAGCCAAAGATCAGCGAAATACTTTTGCTGCTAGCGCAAAGACTACTGCCTTTTCAAATCTAAGATTATTCTTGCTTAGCAAATTTAATATTGCTTTTTTTGTTTTCGCAATCATCACTTCATTGCTTTTATCAGCAGCTGCTTATGCTAGCCATGTTGAAAATACCAAACATAAGATTAGGGAAAAAATTCGCTCCGCAGTAGGTGTAGGAGCACTGTTATTTGATTATAAAGATATAGAAGAAATACAAGATACCAGTGATATGAACAAATCTGAATACTTAAAAATCATCCAAATCTTAAGAGGCTTTAGAGAAAATTCTAACGCTGATATTAAATATGCTTATTTATTAAGACCCGCAAAAGACTTTGGATATGAATATATTGCCGAGGCAGATGCAATTGATCCTACAGTGGCCATAGATTTCGATAATGATGGCATTTTATCGGCAGCCGACGAGTATGTTTTGCCTGGGAGAAAATATGTATCTCAGGTAGGCGACGCTATTTTTGAGACTATGCCCAAAGAGCCAATTGCAAATGATGAGGCTATCTTAGACCAATGGGGTTCATTTTATTCGGCTTATGCTCCTATTTTTAATGACAAGGGTGATATCATTGCTCTTCTGGCAGTCGACGTATGGAGTAAGACGGTGGCACAAACGATGAACGCCTCCTTTGTTGGGGGAGTCTCTTTTTTAGTTGTTTTTACTACAATGATAATTGTTTACCTACTTTCTTTTAGCTTAAAGCGATTATTGATTGATCGCCTGTCTTAAATAAGATTTCAAATAAAACCACTAGTGGTATAGAGTGATAGACATGCAAAGTTCTGTTGTTAATTTCTATAAGTTTAAAGTCATTCAAGATACCCCCTTGGGGGCGGCGTGCATTGCAACTGATGAAATACAGGAAGGCGAAATTATTTGTAAGATGACTGGTCCCATTCTTAGTACTACTGACTTTTTCGACAAGTACCATTCTGGTGAGACCATTCCATTACAAATTGACCGTCATCATTTTATCGACCTAATTGACCCTTACTGCTTTTTTAACCATTCATGCGAGCCAAATGCAGGAATGAGAAATAATGGCATTCTTTTTGCCCTAGAGAGAATACCTGCAGGAATCGAAATAATGTTTGATTATTCCACAACAGCAGACGATGGGATTCTTCTTATGGAGTGCCTTTGTGGGAAACAAAGTTGTAGAAAAAAAGTTGTCGATTTTCAGTCAATTCCACACTCAAGAAAGGAGTTCTATCTTAAGAGAAATGCACTTACTAGCCATATTAAAAACGTTTATTATTAATGATAATGCCAATTAAAAAAGGCATTGGCGCAATAAGCTTTCTGCTTTTGAGCGTCTTTCTTCTAATTATTGGTTTTTCCATCCTTTTTTTGTACTCCAATGTACAAGGGTACTTCCAACATCAGTTGGAAGAGCGATTAAAAGGAATAGCGCAAACGGCAAGTATTTCTTTTCCACATGAAGATCTTAAAGAAATTATTGGCCCCTTAGATATTGAGAAGGAGGAATATAAAAAAACTGTAGAAAAATTGTCAGAAATCAGAGTGCGGAATCCCAACATTCGCTTCGCCTACATTTTAAGAAAAACTGACGATAAAAACACGCAGGTTTTTGTTGCAGATGCAGATTCAATAAATCCCTATGCTGAAATTGATCTAAATCATGATGGTATCATAAATGATGAGGATGCCCTTGCTGCACCTGGAGATGAATATGATGTTACTGAACAAGTGCAACTTCGCGATTTTGGCTTCAGGCAAACAACTATAAGTGAAGAATTAGAAGTTGATCAATGGGGAACATTTCTTTCAGTATCTGCGCCCATTTTTTACGATGGAAATAGGGCGCAAGAATTAATCGGTTTGGATGTTGATGTTTCGGATTACATCCAAATCAGTAATTTGGCCATAGTTCCTTTTATTATTTTTACAATTATTTTAACTATTGCGATTATTACTCTGACTACAATCTTGGTCAGAATGTGGTCCACAAGGGTGCGACTACTTAATGAACTCGACCGCCAAAAAGACGAACTCCTGAGTATCGTCAGTCACCAGCTTGCCGCGCCAGTAACCGCTATTAAATGGTATCTTGAATCGCTTTTGGATGATGGAAAAAATCTGAAAGATGAACAGAAAGCAGACATGAAGAGTATGCAGTCCATCACGGAGGACCTCTCCGATTTGGTGAGCATGATCCTCGATGTCTCGCGTATTCAGCTCGGCAAAATGCGAGTAGATCCTCAACCTTTGGATCTTCAGGTCTTCTTTACGGAAATCCTTGGTGTCATCGAACCGAAAGCGAAAGAGAAGCCAGTTACTTTGATTAAGAGCTTGCCCGAGAAGCTGCCAGTGGCTCTGCTCGATAAACGACTCACGCGCATGACAGTCGAAAACCTCCTGACGAATGCCGTGAAGTACACGCCGAAGGATGGCAACGTGTGGTTCACAGTCACCATCAATGCGAAAAATATTCTCTCCCTTACGGTGAAGGACACGGGCTGCGGTATTCCGAAGGCTGACCAGGGTAAGATCTTCGGCAAGCAGTTCCGCGCGAGCAACGTGCGCAACGCCATTGATGGCAATGGCTTTGGCCTCTACGTGGCCAAGGGCGCCATCGAGGGGCAAGACGGTAAGATTTGGTTTGAGTCTGAAGAGGGTAAGGGGACGACGTTCTTCGTGGAGGTGCCGCTTAAGATTGCACCTGAAAAGTCTATGTAAGCCTCTATACAAATTTTACGAAATTGAAATATTTTTCATAATATGCAAATATAAAGGCAGTTACAGACCTTTCACTCAATGGGAGAGATACAATGAATACTGCCTCGCTGTTGTGCATCTTGGCGATGATCGCCTACTCGACCGAAATCTCGATTGCGGATCAGAAGCTGTCCAACGTGTCACCCAAAGTTCTCACGATGTTCTACAGTAGTACCGTCCTGATCATCGCGGCGTTCTTCGTACTTGGGCAGACGAGCGCGCTGGACTACCGCACGTTTGGCCAGTGGGTGGCCCTGAGCGGTCTCGTCATCTGCTGGATTCTCATGCTCGCTCTCTCGAAGCAGCACGAAGCATCGGGCTTACGCTGGCCTGAGGGCAATGAGTGGTGGTGGGTCGCCGCCATGGGCATCGCGTCTTTCATCGGCGGGTGGGCGCACTTCGCTGCCCTTAATCAGCACGCCGGAGCACTCAAGTTGAGCATGTTCTATATGCTCTTACCTGTTTGTACGGCTATCCCCACAATCCTCTTAAAGGGTGAATGGCCCACCTGGCGGACGCTCCTTGCCTGGGTACTCGCCGGCATCGCCATCTGGCTCGTCACGGACCAAGAAAAGTAGCTTCAGCCCGGATCTTCGGATCCGGGCTTTTTGTCATGTGAACACAACATGTGAGATGTCGGTTCTTCCCAGTAGCAGAACGCCGCTCAGCCCTATTTGTAGGCAAAAAGAATGATGGGCCACTGTCAGACATGACCCCATCAAGAATGGGGTTGAGATAATGCATCTCCCCCT
>CAZYNU010000040.1:0-7370 GCA_964648045.1 uncultured Candidatus Peribacteria bacterium | reverse complement strand
CCCATTGAAAAACTGCCGACTACTGACAATACGAAGGAGAACTGACACACTGAGAGAAATGGTCACCCGCGCCTGCCAGTGGCTGGTCCTGATCGGCTTCATCGCCATCAACCTGGCAGCCTTCATCTACACCATGACGCGCACGCTGGTGCTGCCGTGGCCGGTGATCGTCTTGAGCTACGGAATGATGGCCCCCTACCAGAGCGCCACCCCCTACAGCTTCGCCCTCACTGCGCAGGCCGTACGCGAAGACGGCAGTCGCCAGGCGGTGGATCTTTCGCCGTACTACCCGATGGTTCAGCCAGAGGCGGCCATTCGGCAGTACGTTCCGTTCATCCACTGGCGCAAAGACGCCGAAGCGCCGTTTGATCTGGCCGCGATCTACCACCAAATCGCGCGACAGGTACTGACTCGCGAGCAAGCCGCGCACCCGGAAATTCGCGCCATTGAGCTGTACTGGGAGCAGTGGCCCATCTCACCTTTCGGACCCGATGTGGAACGAATCCCATTCCACATGGAACGCTCGCTCGTCGCTACCGCCCCATGACGTTCACCTCTGTCCGCACGGGCATCGAGCAGTGGGCGTTCCGCCAAGCCCCTCCGCACGCGCAAGCACTATTAAGAGCAGGACTTGGCGGCTTTCTACTCTTCTACTGGGGCTTAAAGGCAACACAGGTACCGGCGCTGTTTTCCAATGAAGCGCTCTGGCTGCCATGGCCGAACGCGAGCTGGCCGACCATCTTCCAATGGCTCACGCAGCCGCCAGAACCAATCTTGGCATGGGCGATCTACATCAGCTTCATGACATGCCTCCTGCTGTTCACCATCGGCCAATGGATGCGCGCCTCAGCTCTGCTGGCAGCGCTGCTTTACCTGTACTACTGGCTCATTTCGCTGCACCTCTTTCCCACTTCGTACGACCGTCTCTTCCCGTTCTTATTGGTTGTCCTCGCCTTTAGCGCCGGCGACCGTGCCCTTTCGGTACGCATGTGGCTCAAACACGGCACGCTCTGGGCATGGGAAGAAGCATCGGTATTGGCACAACGAATCGTGGCACTACAAGTGGCATTCACGTATCTGGGCGTCGGCTGGCAGAAAATGGTCCTGCCGGCCTGGCAGAATGGCGACGTACTAGCCCAGTCGCTCATGGGCATCTGGGGAACGCCGCTCGCCTTCCGCCTAACGCGGCTAAACTGGCCAGCCTGGGTCTACGACCAATTGACCTTCCTAGTGATGGCATTCGAATTTGCGATGCCCTTTGGCTTGTGGGTGCCACGATGGCAGTGGCTATTTTTCGCCATGGGCGCGATTTTCCACACGCTCATCGCCGTACTCATGGGCATCTGGTGGTTCCTCGTGCTCATTCCGGCATACGTCGCCTTCATTGAACCGGAAACACTCCTTATGTGGCTCAGGCGCGTCCTGCCCATTTCCGAAGCGCCCGGCCCGCCGCCAACAGTGTCACCACGACACTTCGGCCTCGGTCGCCGACGCGCGATGGCCATCGTCTCATAAATTTACCGCGACATACTGAAGACGTGTATGCAAGTTCTGCCCCGTTGCGCGAAGGTGTAGGCCTCGGGAAAGATACGCGCGTGTCCCCCAGCCAGCGCCTCCAACAGATCGACCGGCAGATCCTCGACCTTCTGGTTGAGCGTTTGGAATTAACGGAGAGCACCGATCAGGACGAAAAAGAGGAAGTAGACGAGGACACCGGTGAAAGCACCGATCTGGAATGGTGGATTGAAGAAGGCGCCGAGCGCGGCATCGACGACGTGACGGTGGAAAAGGTGTTTAAGGCAATCAACGCTGTCCAGAGCGAAGAATAGACAAAAAACACGCTTCTTTTATAGTGTGACGCTATGCCGACGTCGCGCTGGTTCATCGTCGCCACCGGTGCAGTCATGTCGGCCGCGCTCATTGCGGGCCAGGCGCTGAACCTGTGGTTTGCAGCTGCCCTGCGCGATCTGCCCAGCATCGAACACGTCACGCTCAATCTAACCCAGAGCATCCGCATTCTCGACCGCAACGGCGGTGAGCTCTACCGCGTCACGCAAGATGAAGACCGCACCTCGCTTCCCCTGGAGCAGATCCCCGAACGCTTCCTGCAAGCCATCGTTGCCATCGAAGACGAACGCTTCTTCAGTCGCGCGGGGTGCATCGACTTGAAAGGTATTACGCGCGCGGCGTGGCGTAACTTTATTTCCGGCGAACCTTCGGAGGGTGGATCGACCATCACGCAGCAGCTCGTGCGCAGCCTCTACCTGCAACCAGAAAAAACCATCGCCCGAAAGGTGCGCGAGATCGCCATCGCCTGCCGCCTTGAGAGTTCATTCACCAAGGAAGAGATCCTGACGTTGTACGTGAATCGCGTCGCCTTTGGCAACCGCGCCTACGGTCTGGAGCAGGCGGCGCAAACCTATTTCAACACGCAGGCCGCGGACCTCTCGCTGGCGCAGGCCGCCGTGCTCGCCGCGCTCCCCCAGCGCCCGAGCTACTTCGATCCCTACGGCCCGCACCTGCGCACGGCCATCGAACCCGAGACGCAAGACGCGCTGCAGGCCGGGACGCTCAAACCGGACGACGTGCCGCGTTCGGATCTGGCGACGGGCCTGTTGCCGCGACGCGTGAAGGCGGGTAGCGGCGAGTTGGTGCTCGATGGACGCGCCTCGTTGGTGCTCAAGGCCATGCGCCGCAACGGCCACCTCACCGACGAGCAGGAGGCGGCCGCGCGCGGGCAGCTGGAGACGATGGCCTTCGCGCTGCCCAAGTCGATCGCGCTCGAGGCGCCGCACTTCGTGTTCTGGGTACGCGAGCAATTGGACGCGCTCATGGCCGAGGAGGACCGCGGCCGCGAGTGGGCGGCGGCAGGCCTGCGCGTAGCCACCACCTTGGACCCGGAGCTCCAGGCACTGGCGGAGAAAACCGTGGCCGACGCACGTGAGCGGCTGCGCGACGTATTCCACGCGCGCAACATCGCGCTGGTGGCGCTCGATCGCCGCACGCGCGAGGTACTGGCGTATGTCGGAAATGGCGACTACTTCGACGAAGCAGCCGGTGGCAGCATCGACATGGCCCGCGCACCGCGCCAGCCAGGCTCCAGTTTTAAACCCTTGGTCTACGCCGCGCTGTTTACAAACACCACCTACACACCCAAGTCGTTCATCGCAGACCTGCCGCTCAAGATCGGCAGCGCCAAGCCGAAGAACTACGAAGGCAGTTATCTTGGCTGGATGACGGTGCGCAAAGCACTCGCCCTCTCACGCAACATTCCGGCCATCCGCGCCTACTTCTTGGCCGGGGGTGAGGAGCCAGTACTGGAATTGGCGGCCGCAGCCGGCGCCTCCACTCCGCTGGTGCGCGCAGAGGAGCGGAAGAAGGACGACCCCAACTTCGCCTACGGCTGGCCACTAAGCATTGGCGCCGCCGAGACGCCGCTGCTAGAGCTGACAAACGCCTACGCCACCATTGCCGATGGTGGCCTAGCAGCTGAGCCGGTGAGCATCCGTTCCATCAGCGATAATGCCGGCGTGCAACGCCTAACGACACTCGCCCCACCGCCCGTGCGGGCCATCCCCGCCGAAGCCGCGGCCGGCGTGGATAGCATCCTGCGGGACGCCTCCGCGCGCCCCGAAGGCTACTGGCGCGACGCCCTCACGCTGCCCGGCGCCAAGAACGCCGCCAAGACCGGTACCAGCAATCTCTGCTTCAAACGCTCGGTGCTGGGCAACTGCACCGACTACGGCGTGAACAACGTCTGGACGCTCGGCTACACCGACGACCTGGTAGTGGGAGTGTGGGTGGGCAACGCCGACAACTCACCCATGATTCGCGAAGCCGACGGACTCAATGCCGCGGCCCCGGTGTGGAAGGCGTTTATGGTGGGGACGATTAAACGCTAATTATTACTCCATCCAAGGTATTATGTTTCAATTATTGAGCGATTTTAATAGTACTAAGAACCAGTTTTTGCCCTTCCGGCTCCTCAATGCCATTCGGGTCACTCAGTAAACGATATATAGCATCGGAGGTAATGAAATATCTTATATCTCGATTAGGCTCTGAAGACCTTTGAGCCCTAATAACACGAACATCATCCTTCACCTCGTCGGTTATTATCTCTGTTCGGTCTTTTTTCATTAGGGTATCTAATGGAAAATCTTGAAAATCAAATTTTCGTAAAACCATTGGGAAGCGATATTCAGAGATACAACTATCGCAAGCGGGGGCAATATACAAAGTCCAAACAGCGCCTTCTTGGTTAATCATTTCTGGACCAGGGTTCGGGTTCGATACCATCCGAGGTGTAGGCCAGGTGCCAGGGTATTGAAAATGAACGGGCGTCACATCGTACGTTTTTTCCGTAGGCACATTGTCAGAATCCTGGAGAGAGACCGAATTTAGGAGTGTATGAAAGATGGGCTGATACCGATTGAAAGCTCTCTTTTGATATTTATAGACAAATGCATACGAAACATTATTCCGGACAAAGACGGTAATTTCCGCGCGAGAGCGAGGTTTTTTTATGGGGAAGTCAAAAATTGTCGTTGCTGCATTTAAACCCGCAACATTGGCCTTTTTTCTTCTTATGATACTTCTCTCATTGCCTAGAGAGGCAACCCAAGCAGCTTCCTCGAAAGCTTGATCCGATGAAATCACTTCTGCACCAGTTCCAGTAGTATGCACAATTAGACTGATACCATCTGAATATTCATTTAGTTGGCGCATTGAAAATATCACAGTATCACCATTATTTATTCGCTCCACGCTCAATTCTCTCGGCGTTTCAAAAGAGAGACCAAACTCTGGAATATCAAAAGCGTAAGCATGACCAGTCCAAAATGCGCTTGCACAGAGTGCAAACATTAGCGAGCAAAGTAGAATGTGGCTGCGAAGGATAAACATTTTTGAAGGAAGGCGTAAAAGAAGATTAATTATCATGGATTCCAACGGAAGGTGCTGAAAATCTCCTCGGCCTGCTTCGGATCGTTAGTCATTTGAGATAAGCAGACCACAACGGTTTTGCCGTCCTTCTGACTGCACATCGCATAAGCCACTCCTTGCTCCGGAGGAAGACAAAGTGGTTCGACCATGTTTGGAAAATCAAACATAGGGGCGTAAAGGTCCCAATAATCCACCTTGCCCCAAGAAATAGTATTTATGCTTTCCTCCTTCGAGACGCCGGTAAATGAAGGAGAGCAGGGGGATGCTGAAGAAAACAGATCAAGTCTCACATAATTCAAATCTTCAGGGTTTAGGCCGTTTGATGCTGTATGGTCAGAAGGAGCTCCCGTTGGTCCAGTCCAATTATCTGTCCAATCTCTCCCATTTAGAGAAGCTCCTAAATCAATGCAATACGACAATTTAGAATCGCACTGAGTATGAGTCGAAATATTGCGATCCTGAATAACTTGCGTACAAGCACTCAAGATCAGTAGGGCAGATAGATTCAACAATAGCTTCATACTTTAATTTTAGTGAGGAAACGTCGAATAGAGGAGTCCCATTCTTGGGTATCATCATTTGCCATAACCCAGCGCAATTTTGCTTCCGACTCGCCAGAGTACTGGATAGATTTCCGCACTACCCACACTCTCTCCTCAGGATTCTCACTCCACGCCAGCCAACGTTGAGCGCTTCCAGATCCGGCAGTTTCCACTGCCTGAGGGCTACGATCGAGAATCAGATGAGAAGCGGCATTGACCCATGCCTGGAGACTCGAATCCCAACTTACCTCCAGAGTCTGGTTGCCGCCCGTTACCCAGTTATCATCCACTCCGCCATCCATCGCTTTCACCGTTTGAAGACCAGCGGCAAAGAGCGCCTCTCGCAGGTTGATACTTCGACCATTCAACTGCAAAGCGGTGTGTAGATGAGCATTTTGTAAACCTTCATGAAAGCTACCACCTTGGGCAGTGCGACCGCCAACGTATCCGAAAACGTTGCCGGCTGAGATTTTCTTGTCGTCCCACACTTCCACATACACACCAGTATCAATGATCAAATCCCCCTGCGTGTCTTGCTTTACGACACGGTAGATCTGGCGCTCTTCGAGACGGACCACACCATCCACCAGCACCTCGACCATCCGACGTTCCCCGGTATCAAAAATTGGCATATGCAGATAAAGGCTGCGCCAAGCAAGATCATGACCTGACGCCTGAGAATGATCGATCACGAGTGCTCCGGTATTCATATCTTTCGTCACATCGCCGCTGTAGGCGCCAATTCGCAGCGTTCCGTCAGCAATGGCTCGCACTGCTTCACCTCGGTCACTGTCGCCACCATCCATATTATTCAGATCAGCAGCATTGAATTCGTTTTCACCATCATGAAATCCGGAGCCGAGTAGCCAGTAATATTGTGAGGCTTGATGCTCTAATGGGAAATGAGTAACGAATTCAGAGAGGATCCAGTTTTCCTTCTCACGGTCAGCCTCACTTTCGCCAAGGGCCGAATAGGATCCCACGCTTGCCTTTGCCACCTCCCTTTTCCCTAACTCCGCCACCCATCCTACCGGGATCTTCACTTCTACCTCTACCGTCTGGCGCTTACCTGACGACAGCGTTACATCGAGGCGGAGCACGTAGGTGTCGTAGGACGTGGATGAAGGATGGGCCGGTCCTTGAGACAGGACCGGCAGTGATGAGATTGGCAAACGAATGAAGCTGGCAGAGCCTGATTGGTCGATCAGTTGCTCCCCGTAATATATTCTGCCTGAGCGAATACCCGACGCCTGATTAGGCAAATCGAAGCGGACGCGAATCTCCCGATCACCCCAGGTGTAACCATCTGGCTTGTCGGCTGCCGCGATGATTGTGACCGGCACCTGAGTGAGCAGGTGACCGTACTGAGCCGTCGTGAGCAAGCTCTTGAAAGCGCTCACAGCCTCACCAACGGCTGCCATCGACACCGTCGCAATGAGTTTCGAAGCCGGAATATCGGTTAGGATCTGTAAACGGAAAGCGACATCCCATTGCCCTTGTGGATAGTCACGCTGCGCCCAAAGATGCGTAAAACCAACAACAAGGAGCCGGCCGGCATAAGTGTCCTGTCGAACATCAGCTAAGAGGGGTAAGGCAGGACTCTGGCTGACGACATACCAGCTCAGCATCTCCGCTTCGAATGCTCGAGGAGCTCGGAGCTTCTCTGCAAGAATCGCAGCGGCGGCACGGGCCTCAGTCGGCTCATTACCGTCAGGGAACGAATGCGCCAAGAGTGATGAGGCTGTCACCGGCAGATAAGCCTCGTTGCTGCCACCAATTCCCTCTGAATCAAATCGTTCAACCAGGCCAGCAGTAATGCTGTTACTGAGATACCTCGCCCACCCCTGCGCCTGCGTCCCGACGATCGTCGGGTAGATGCCGTTG
>CAZYNU010000039.1:0-7528 GCA_964648045.1 uncultured Candidatus Peribacteria bacterium | reverse complement strand
AAGTTTGTCCAACAGGCCGAGTAAGAGACCATGACGAAGCACCAGGCAGCCTGATACACTAGGCGCGCGCCTCTTGGGGAGTCGCCAAGTGGTAAGGCAGCGGCCTTTGGAGCCGCCATTCGAAGGTTCGAATCCTTCCTCCCCAGCCATTACGGGCATGCGTCAATAGACCCGCTTGCCCTTCAAATCTAATTGCTAGCAACATGGAAATATGCGTTTATTGAGCATAAACGATAAATAACTGATTTATTGACAATAAAAATATTATTTAAATAATATAAATATTCTTTTGAAACAACGGTCAAGGTTTAGAAGAGACAAGCGCTCTGCGTATTTAGCAGTGCATAGGGCGCTTGTCTCGATTTCCTAACACAGAAGAGCCCGAGCCGACGGTACATCGGTAATCACTAATTGCCCTTTTGAAAGGGTAAAGGGGTTTTTCATGGCAAGGCAAAGTACGAACCTTACGAGTCTGCCGCAGAAGAAGATCACGACCGGACTCAAGAGGCTGCAGGAAGCGGGCCTCACGCCCAACCGCTGGCTGAAGATGCTCGACGCACAGTCGAGCGAACTACAACATATCGTAGCTGCATTCCCCGGAGCGCCGGAACCGATCCGGCAAGCTACGGGCATCGTGTACGACGCTGCTGCGATGAGCCGCATCCTCGGCATCACCTGCAAATGCAGCGATCCCGTTCCCGAAGCTGTAGATGGTGAAGTCGTCATCTACTACGGTGGCTGGGATCTGCCGACACTCCGCAAGAGCGCCGCCGGACAGAAGCGCATGGTGCAAGACAAGAACTGGTATGACGACAAGGGGTGGAAGGCGGAACCCGGCTACTACCGTGTTCTCCTTCGTGTTCCCGACTCGAACCGCCGGAACTGGAACGAGCAGGTTAACCATCTAAAAACGATTGATGAAGCGTGGCAACCCACGCCAGTCACGATCGCCGCGACGGCTCTGCTCGTTCACCTTGCAGAGACCGGCAACGACCTCCTCCGGAACGACTGGTGCCGCTGTGCGGAACCGCTCCCCGACAGGCTCAGGGTCGGACTCACGGTCAGCTACAATCGCGTGCGCGTCTGCCACTTCTGGGATAACTACAGCCTTGACGACCTCTGGCTCTCTGCCGCCCGCAGGATGCATCTACCCTTCGAGTCGCCCGCCCCCGCCTAGCGGCCGTCTAGTACCCGCAAATCCTGACGAATCGGAGCTCCGGCTCCGCACCCCCCCCCGCTCCGGACGGAGCGGGGGTTTTTCTTTGGCTTGCGCCGCCTAGTCCGGCCGAACAAAATGCGGATGACGGCCGGGATACGCGCGCTATCATGGCCCACTTCCTATGGAAGACATTGAACATAAATGCGGCGTCGTGGCGGTCTTGGACCGTCAGGGCCGTAATGTCGTTCCCGATACCATCCGCATCACGGCCGGCGTGCAGCACCGCGGCGAGCTCGGGGCGGGTTTGGCGTGGCAACGGGTCGAGGAACGCCGCAGCGGCACCTCAGAGGTCGTCCAACGGGTGCTGAAGCGTAACGGGCTCGTCCGACAAGTCCTCAGCCCCTACGAACAGAGCGCCTCGCTGACGGGCTACGCTGCCCTGGGGCACACCCGCTACTCCACGTCCGGCGGCGACGGCGAAGACCTGGCCCAGCCCTCCAGCACGACGGACGACGATGAGAACAAGCGTTTCGCCTTCGCCTTCAACGGCAACATCGTGAACTACCAGGCGCGTCGCACGGAGATGGAGGGAGAAGGTGCGGAGTTCGGCTGCGATGTGGACACCGAGCTCATCCGCCAGATCTTCATCGAACGCATCGGGCAGGGCACGCGCGAAGAGCTGGTGGCGGCGTTCGGCGCGCTCAAGGAGATCCTCGACGGCGCCTACAACATCGTCCTGATGCACAAGACGGGCATCTACGCCTACCGCGACCACCGCGGCTTCCGCCCGCTGGCGTACGCCGAGCACGACGGACGCATCGGCATCGCCTCCGAAAACAAGGCCATCACGGCCGTGTGGCAGAACGCCAAGACCTTCGACGTGCAGCCGGGCGAGCTCTTGGTGGCCACGCCGGAGCAGGGGATTGTGCATGAGCAGCTGCACCAGCCCGAGCGCGCCCACTGCTACTTCGAGTGGGCGTACTTCGCCGACCGCGAATCGCGCCTGGACGACCGCGGCGTCAGCGCCACGCGCTACCGGCTAGGAAAGGAGCTGGCGATGATGGACGCGGAGATCCCCGAAGACGCGCTGGTGGTGCCCGTACCCGACTCGGCCAAGGGCGCCGCCGACGGCTACGCCTACCAGCGCCGTATGCGCCGCGTGGACGCCATCCTCAAAAATCCCGCGATTGGCCGCACGTTTATTACCAATGTGGACCGCAAGGAGAAAGCCAAGAAGAAGTACCTGATCGACAAGCACCTCATCCGCGACCGCGACATCGTCCTGATCGACGACAGCATGGTGCGCGGCGTCACGATGAAGGAGCTTATCAAGCGCCTGCGGAAGAAGGGCAAGCCGAGGAGCATCCATCTGCGCTTGGCTTCGCCGCCCATCGTCTCACCGTGTTTCTACGGCATCGACTTCGCCACCACCAAAGAACTGCTGGTGCGCCAATACTGCGACGGGCGTCTGGTGGACGGGCAGCTGCCTCAGGCCGTGCTCGACGCCATGGCCGAGGATTTGAACGTGGACAGCATCAAGTACCTCACGCCCGACGGCGTCACGAATGCGCTGCGCATGGAGATGCATGATCTCTGCATGGCCTGCGTAACGAGGGACTACCCGACGCCGGAGGGACAGCGGCGGATCTCGCTGCTGTGAGCGACGCTTGATAAAGCCGACCGCTCCGAACACACTGCTTGAGTCCTCCCTATGACCTCATTCATCGACAAGATCGGCCTAACCGCCAAGATCACCCGCCCGCGTACGGAGGCCTTCTTGAAGCGCCACGCCACCGACAAGTTGGTGCTCGACATTGGCGCCGGCAACGACAGCTACCGGGAATTCTTCCCTAACAAGAAGACCCTGGAGCTCAACCCGCGCGGCCCGGTGGATTACGTAGGCAACATCGAAGACATGCACATGATCCCGGACGGCACCTTCGACGCCGTGCTGCTCATCGGCGTATTGGAGCACGTCGAGAACCCGTTCCAGGGCGTGAAGGAGGTCTACCGCATCCTCAAGCCGGGCGGCGTGGTGCTGCTGGAGCTGCCGTTCATCTATCCCATCCACGACTACCCTGGCGACTACTGGCGCTTCACGGATAACGGCATCCGCCTGCTGCTCAAGGACTTCAAAATCGAAGAGCTGGAGGGCCAGACGAACACGATGGAGACCTTCGCCCTGCTCTTCCAGCGCATCGGCTTCCAGTGCGACACGCTCGGCTGGCGGCCGTTCAAGGCCGGCTGGTTCCTGCTCTCCAAGCTTTTCCTACGCCTGCAGTGGCTCCTTAAAGCCCAGTACGGCGACATCGGCCACACGGTGAAGGTCGAGAACATCATGCTCTCGGGCTATCACATTGCGGCGAGAAAGGGATGATTAAATTAGGGAATTAAATGTCCCGTTCCTGACAAAGTTGCACCAGTTGCAGTTAAAGTGGATATTGTGTTTATTTCATCTTTATTCAACTGATAAGCATGTCCTGAGTTCTTATTAACCGAAACTAAATAAATAAATTGTGAAGACTCACCAAGTAAATAGATGTCGGAAGTATTGTCAGTATTGAATTGAGAGGGGTGTAGTGTTTTAACAGTAACCTTTCTTGGCTCTCCACCACCAATTGCATAAGGGATTCTAGGAAAAATAACTCGACCAAATGTAAAGAAAAGAAGGATTGTGGGTATGACAACAGTAAAAATTATTGAGAACCAATCATGACTATCCAACGTAGAAAAGAATTTCTCACGTATCTCTTTTTTTATTAAAGCTTTGATAATGTTATCTGTGAAAAACCAATATGAGATTAAGAATAAATACAACCAAGAGAACATCAGCGTGAAATTAAGTTCATGTGAACTTAAAGTCGCAAATGAAAGCGTATTTCGAGAGAGGTTTTTAATTGAAACTAAAACTAATGCGTAATTACCAGCTAAGAAAAAGGCTTCAATGCAACGGGAGGTCCAAAGGCTAAATGGGGACATTGGTTTATTTATGTGTTCGGATTTCTTTTCCTCTGAGACATTATTTAGTTTTTTTGAAAAGAGGTCTCCTTTTTTAAAAAATTTGAATACATGATAAATAGAAATGCAAACAATCATCGTTAATGAGACATCGACTAGTATCCTCACGAATTCAGCATTTAGCGAAGTACTCTTAATCAAAGAAGGATAAATAATATTCAGAATGCTGTAACTGCCAAATCCCTGGAAAAAAGACGATGATTCAAGTAAGTGTTTAGAGCCAATTTGAAATAAAACGACAAGAACTGTGGAGTATAAAAGAGGAAACGTAGGCAGGAGAAACAGTGTTATAATTCGCTGTGAAATATCCTTCTCCCTTAGTGGAGGAGCGAGTTTTCGCCTATCTAGGCTCCATCCAATAAAAACAATTAATGGTACGGGTATTAAACTTAATAAGCCCGCAATTAAATATCGAGCGTTGATAATATCAAAGCTCACAATGCCGAATACGGACAAATAAGAATTTACAGTTAAAAAACCAATGCAATAAAACAGGCCAAGAAAAAGAAATATCGACTGAGATAACTGTTGCAATTTTGTTAACCAAGTGTCAGACATAATTCAATTATATCACCCCATCCTCCTTAACTCCTCCACCCGCCTCTTCGTCGCCGGGTGGGTGGAGAAGAGGCCCTGCATCGTCTCAAGGAAGGACGCGCGGTTCTTCTCTTTGTCTTCGAGCGGATCAGCGATGCAGAGCGAGGCGATGCTGCGCTTGCCATCGAGCTGCTCCACGCGCGGGTCGCCGGCGATCTTCTCGAGCGCGCTGGCTAGGGCGGAGGGATTGCGTGTGAGGTAGGCGGACTCGGCGTCAGCCAGGAACTCGCGCTTCCGCGAGATGCCGAGCTGCACCAGGATGGCGCCCACGAAGCCGATCACCCAGACGAGGATGATGGCGAGGACCACCAGGCCGCCATTGCTCTCGCGGTCGTTGCTGCGACGCCCGTGGCCCATGTACCAGAACGAGCGCAGGATCATGTCGGCGAGCAGCTGGATGATGCCCACCATCGTGATGGCCACGAGCATCACGCGGATGTCGCGGTTGATGATGTGGCCGAACTCGTGGGCCAGCACGCCCTCCAGCTCCGCCGGCGTCAGCTTGTTGAGCAGGCCGCGCGTGACGGTGACGGCCGCATTGTCGGGCGAGAAGCCCGTGGCGAAGGCGTTGAGGCTCTCGTCCTCCATAATGTAGACCTGCGGCGTCTTGATGCCCGTGCGGATGGCCAGGTTCTCGACCAAGCGGTAGAGCTCGGGCGCATGGGCCTTTTCAATCGGCTTGGCCTGCGACAGCGACAGGATCATGTTCTTGCCGCCGAAGACCATGGCGATCATCCAGAGCGTCGAACCGGCGATCACCCAGGGGCTGAAGCGGAAGAAGAGATCGACGGACTGCGTGATCGCATCGCCCTCGCCGGCCACGCCGTAGGCCGCGGCGATGAAGCTGCCAAGATACAGGATGCAGAGCAGCATCGCCGGGAAGAGCGCGAACAGCGCGGCGGTCCGCCAGCGGTTCTTGCTCTTGGCGTCGTAGAACGTCTGTGAGAACTGGGGCTCGGCCATGGCGGGAAGAGGGGAGTGCCGGGCTCAGAACGAGACCTTCGGCACGGCCGTCTCGCTCGCTTCCACCTGGAAGAACTCGGCCTTGGTGAAGCCGAAATTCTGGGCGATGAGGTTGGTCGGGAACTGCTCCACCTTGGTGTTGAGCTCCTGGACCATCTGGTTGTAGAAGCGGCGGGCGGCCTGGATCTTGTCCTCGGCATCCACGAGCTGCTGCTGCAACTGGAGGAAGTTCTGGTTGGCCTTCAGATCGGGATACGCCTCGGCCACGGCGAAGACGGACTTGAGCGCGCCAGAGAGGACGTTCTCCGCGCCTTGCGAGGCAGCGAGGCTGCCAGACTGGCCGGCGGCGATGGCCTGGGTGCGGGCCTCGGTGACCTTCTCGAACACGCCCTTCTCGTGGGCGGCGTAGCCCTTCACGGTCTCGATGAGGTTGGGGATGAGGTCCCAGCGGCGCTTCTGCTGCACGCCAATGTCCGAAAGCGCCTCGTGCATGCGGTTGCGGACGGTGACGAGGCCGTTATAGGCCATCATCAGCCAGAGGCCGACGAGGAGTGCGAGACCGATGAGGACGTAGAGGAGGGTCATAGATGCGGGGTGTAATGGATCGCACGCAGCATACTCCTTTTCACGATAAAAGTTTGAAAAGACAGGAGAAACTGTGAAGAAGCACATCCGAAGACTGGCGAACAATCAGCGCTTCGCGACCTTTTTGGCGGGAGCTTTTTTCGTCGTTTTCTTCTTTTTTGCAGATGTCCCGACAGCCCGACGACGCGGAGAGGCGCTCGACGCCGGCACAGCCATCCAAGGCAACGCCCAACGAACGACGACGAGGAATAACGCGAAGACGATGAATGCGCCAATGCCATCGTGGAAAAAGTCAGTCGCCTCACGTGAAGTGTTGGCCCCCACCACCATGATGGCCGCCACGCGCACGACATTGAGGAAATAGATCGTCACGATGGAGAAAAGCCAGAGCGACACAGCCTTCACGGCACGAAGCCGCCGAGTGCGCGCGACCGCCAAACAGGTCACCCAGTACAAAGCAGAGAAAAAGGCAATGGCGTCGAGCCCCAGACACGGCGGCCCAATGATGACGCGGAAGACGCCATATTGCAGCTCTAGGCCTTCACTCAAAACAGGTCGGCCGTCGGGAATCATCTGCAATAACGCATGTGAGAAGATCACGATGGGCTCACCCAAGAAACGAATGTAGTAGAACTGACCCAGTTGAACGGCCGAGTAGGCAAAGAGAAGAAAGATACCAGCGGCGGCTGCCGGCCAAAGACTGCGCCATGCTTTCCACGGTAGAAACAGGCCGATAGCGACAATGGCCGGCAGGAATAGAGCTAGGCGAAGTGCGCTCGAGACGACTGCGGTGCCCCAGAGCGGATTTTCGCGACTAAACGCAGCCACTGCAGTAACGGCAACCGCGGGTAAGTGAAAGGCAATATAAAGCGCCTGCACGGCCAGTGCGTAGAACAAGACCACGTACGTGCGTTGCAGCAGACTTGGACAGCCAGAGGGAAAGTGACGGAAGTGGCGCCAACCGACCAGCCAGACCGCCACGAGCGAGATGCAAACGTGAATCCACGACGGCAGGGCGTACCAGTCGGCACCGCTCAGGCCGAGTGCGCTCTGTGATGGACGACTAAAAAGATAGGCGGGCAGCAGTGCCAGTGCCAAATAGACGCACAGTTGCAGCGCCTGACGCAAGAAGTCGAAGACCGATGCTGATGAACGTCCCAACACGTGGCGTCAGTCGCGGAAAGTGGAGACATCGCGCTGGAACCA
>CAZYNU010000038.1:0-7714 GCA_964648045.1 uncultured Candidatus Peribacteria bacterium | reverse complement strand
TATCCACCCAAAGCATCTTGGCACGACGGCCATTGAAGATGGCGGCCGACTTGATGGCTTCGATCACGCTGAGATAGGCGTCTTCCAAGTTGGTGTACTTGCCCACGATCGCCACCGTGACGAAGCGGTCTTTCGCCTTAAGGTAACGCGCTTTCCCCTCTTCCCATTCGGTCATGTCGGGCTTGAGACGGCCAAGGCCCAACGCCTCGCCGATGATCTGACCAACCTTGTACTCTTGGAACGCCAGCGGCACGTCGTAGATGGAGTGCAGCGTCTGCGCAGGCACCACCGCGTGGCGCGGCACGTCGCAAAAGTTAGCGATCTTATCGAGCAGCGACGGATCAATGTCGTGGTCGGCGCGCGCCATGATCATGTCGGGCTGCAGGCCATTGCGACGAAGCTCGCGCACCGAGTGCTGCGTGGGCTTGGTTTTCAGCTCTTTACTGCCTTCCAAATACGGCAATAGCGTGAGATGGACATGGTAGAGATGCTTGGGACCAAGTTCGCGCTTCAGCTGGCGAATGGCCTCCAAATAGGGCTCGCCTTCGATGTCGCCGGCCGTGCCGCCAATCTCGATCATCACCACGTCGGCACCGCTCTGCTTACCAGCTTCCTTAATGCGACGCTTAATGGCATCGGTGATATGCGGAACAACCTGAATGGTTTTACCCAAGAACTCGCCCTTGCGCTCACGCGCCAGCACGTCGGTGTAGATGCGACCGGTCGTGACCGTAGAAAGCTTGCTCATCGGCTCGTCGATAAAACGCTCATAGTGACCCAAATCCAGGTCGGTCTCGGCACCGTCGTCGGTCACAAAGACTTCGCCGTGCTGAAACGGACTCATCGTGCCCGGGTCGATATTAAGGTAGGGATCAAGCTTCTGGACGAAAACTTTGAGGCCGCAGGTCTTCAAAATGGCACCGATGGAAGCGGCTGCAATGCCTTTGCCCAAGCTGCTGCACACGCCGCCCGTCACCACGATAAAGCGGGGGTCGGCTTTCCTTCGCATTCGCGAACGGGAAGCGCGCCTGTCACCGGGAGAGCGAGTGGGCATCGGATGTCGGACGGATCCTAGCGCGGGTGGATCCGTCCGCACCAGCAATTTTTTGGGAGTCAGAAAAGTAGCCGCACCATGGCCGCCACACCAATGCCGGCCCATGCCAAGTTCAGGACGGCGGGCTGCACGTCGCCCTTACTGATGGCCACCGCCACAATGCCCAGCGCCCCGCTGACGTTGATCAGCTGGTACGCCAGGCTATCGACGGGAACAACACCGAAGCTGACGAGGCCGTAAGCGCCAAGAAGCGCCAAGACCCCGTACCAGCCGGCGAGCTGCGAGAGCTTCATTCGCTTTACTTCAAAGCCTTTTTGACGGCCTTCACCGCTTTCTTCCCTTCCTTCACGGCCTGCTTTTCAGCCGACTTCATCATCTCGGCGACGTCGCTCTTCGTCTTCTCAAAATAATCCTTGGCGTAGGTCTTCATCTTGGCCATGTTGTCTTGGACCATATCGCTGTCGACAAACTTCTTCACTTCGCCGCCGATCTTCTTACCATCCTGCGACAGGTGCTTGCTCAAAATTTTACTGGCATCGTCGGCTGTCTTGGCCGTGGCCAGCTCTTTGCGGAGCTTATCGTTGCTGAACAAATAACCAGCGAGAGCGCCGCCCAGGGCGCCGAAGAGGAGGGAGTACTTGCGCATGGGAGAGAGGGGAAAAGAAACAGACCGACGGTAGCATAGACGGACGACGATCTCACTTCTTTCCGATTGCACTTCACGCCGAGCGCAGCGCCTTCAATTGTGCGGCCGAGAGGATCTCGCGAAGCTGCTCGTCGGTCGCCGCCTGCGCGCCCTGGAGCGAGCCGAATTTTTTGAGCAAGGCTTGGGCCGTCACGGGCCCAATACCCGGCAGGTCGGGCAGGCGCGAGGCGACCATGCGCGCACTGGCACGGCTTTCGCGGTGACGGTTAGCGAAGCGGTGTGCCTCGTCGCGCAAACGGCGGAGCAAGATGTGTGCAGGGCTGTCGGCAGTCATGGGCAGCGGTGATGAGCTGCCCCGGGCGAACACTTCCTCTTCGCGCTTCGCCAAGCTGATGAGGGCGATGCCTTCCAGACCAGCATGTTGCAGCTCCGCCTCCACCGCGTGGAGCTGCCCCAGCCCGCCGTCGATGAGAAGGATATCGGGCTTCCTCTGCAGCGAGACGTCGGCCTTGTGCTCGTCGGCCTGCCAGACCATCGGCATCATCGACGGTTCATCCGGATACTTCGTCCGGTAGTCCCGCTCGATTTCCAACACGGCATCCGGCGGCTTGATGATGTGACGGAAACCCATGCCGGCATAGAAACCTTGCAAGGCCTCCTCGCAAAAGAGATAGACCTTCTTTGCCTTCGACTTCGAGAGCAGAAAACGGGCCAGCGTGAGGCCAAGCTTGCCGCCACGTGCCTCGGGCACCACGGCGAGGGAACGGAGCATTGGCACGCCTTTGCCGAGCACGCTCAGCCGGGCAATGCCCACGAGCGTCTCACCTCGCGCGGCTACCACCGTCTCTTTGTACATCGTCGGCTCGGTATCGCGGTCGAATATCTCGCGTCGCAAGCGAGCGATCTCGGGCTGATCCGCTTTCACCGCCTTGCGGATCATTACGCCCTGTTTAGCCCATCGCTCCACCTCGCCCTTGGTACCGCCGGTCAAATGTCTCAGTCGACGGCGCAGCACTTCTTGCAACGAGCGATAATCGTCGACGTCGCCGCTTTTAAGCGACTGCACCGTGAAGGAACGGTAATGATCATTCTTCGGCTTGCCGTTCTCGAATACCACCATGCTGCCTACCGTCTCGGTGCCCCCCAGGTGACTGATGTCGTAGCACTCGATACGACTCGGCGGCTTGGGCAACGAGAGTAGAGACTGCAACTCTTCGGCGGCCGACTGGGTGTTGCGGGCTTCGGCCTCCCACTTGGCCTCCTGCTGCGTCACCTTCTGCCTGGCATTCGCCATGGCCAAATCGAGCAGCTGAGTCTTCTGGCCGCGTGCCGGCACGCGCAGCTCCACCACCCGCCCAGCACGCTCGGTCAGCCACGCCTCCAGCGTAGACGCACTCGCGATCTCCTCGGGAATGAGAACGAGCGGCGGCGGGAGATTGTCGCTGTAGTAGAGAGGCAGGAACTGCTCCAAGACCTCGGCTAGTGTTTCCGGCTGACCCGAAAGCGCCAGTGCCACCTCACTGGTCACCTTGCCGCCACGCTTCTGATACAGAACGGCCTGGCAGCGCCCGGTTAGCAGGGCGATGCCAATGGCATCCACGTCGTCGCCCGAGGCATCCGACACGGCCTGCCCTTCAGCAAGAGACGTGACGCGCTGAAGCTGGTTACGAAACTGCGCGGCCGCCTCAAACTGCTTTTGCGCGGCCGCCTCTTGCATGCGCTGCTTCAAAAGCTGCGTCACCGGCTCCAGCTCACCTTTCCAGAAGCGCACCACCGGGTCGATGCACTGCGCCTGATACTGCGTAGGCGTCAGGTTGCCAATGCACGGTGCCGCGCACTGTTCCATGTGGTAATCCAGGCAGGGCACGGGACGGTCGCGACGAATGCATTCCACCTCCAGCGGAATCGTGTCTGCCTGGCCCACCGGCTCGATGCCCATTTTGCAGGTGCGAAAGCGATGGAGCTTGCGCAGGATGGCGAGCACTTCGTAGACCTGCCAGGCGGCTGGTTTGGGGCCAAAGTACTGCGCACCGTCATCCTCGATGCGGCGCACCACGTCGATGCGGGGGTAGGTATCGGCACTGATGCGGACGTAGACGTAGTCTTTGCCGTCCTTCATGAGGACGTTGTATTTCGGCCGATGTTGTTTGATAAGGGTGGTTTCCAGCACCAACGCTTCCAGTTCGGTACGTACCACCGTTAGGTCAAAATCTTGCACCTGACGCACGAGCGATTCCTTCCACGGGCCAAGCTTGGCTCCGGTCACCACATAACTCCGCAGCCGCTGGCGTAGATCTTTTGCCTTGCCGACGTAGAGAATCTCGCCGTCCTTGCCCAGCCAACGGTAGACGCCGGGCTGCGTGGGCGCCTGGGCGATGCGCTTGCGGAGCTTCTGGAGAACCGGCGAGGAGGGTTCCAAGCGAGACACGGCCACCATCGTAGCGCATCCGGGCGCGGCATCACGCCTCTCTTGACTCCCTGAAACCGGAGGAGGAGCCTAGTGCGGCAACGCCGGCCGGCCTGGTCGGCACCTCTCGTTTCCTCCCCCTTTATTGGTATGACGAGCTCTCTCTTACTCGAATGGTTCGCGCCCGTAATCGCGGCCGTCTGTCTGCTTTTTGCTTGGGCCTTCTGGGCACAGGTGAAAGGTGGTAGCGACGGTTCCGCCGCCATGCAGAAGGTGGCCGGCGCCATCCACACCGGTGCCCGCGCCTTCATTAAGCGTCAGTACTTCACCATCGCCATCCTCTCGGTGGCCGTGGGCGCCATGATGTTCATCGGCCACGCCCTGATTGGCGAGACCTCGACGGGCATCCACCTCTCGACCTCATTCCTGCTTGGCGCACTCTTTTCTGGCGTCGCCGGCGTCGTGAGCATGGTCGTTGCCACCAAGGCCAACCTCAAGACGGCCTCCGCCGCCACGCACAGCCTGAACGCAGCCCTCAAGATGTCTCTCCGCAGCGGCACCGTCTCAGCCATCGTGATCCTCTCCCTCTCCATTATCGGACTGGGCGGACTGTTCCTCTTCTACCACCTCTACCTCGGCCTCGAGGCCGCCACCGTCCCCGGCCTCATCGTCGGGTACGGCTTCGGCGCCAGCTTCGTCGCGCTCTTCGCCCAGCTCGGCGGCGGCATCTACACCAAGGCCGCTGACGTGGGCGCCGATCTCGTTGGCAAAATCGGCCGGCATCCCCGAGGACGATCCCCGCAACCCTGCCGTCATCGCCGACCTCGTGGGTGACAACGTCGGCGACTGCGCCGGCCGCGGCGCCGACCTCTTCGAGTCCATCGTCGCCGAGAACGTCGGCGCCATGGTGCTCGGTGTGGTTCTCTATGCCCAGTTCGGCATGAAGGGCGTGCTGTTCCCGCTTATCCTCGGCGCCATCGGCCTCGTCGCCTCCATCGGCGGCGTGCTGGTGGTTCGCCACAAGGGAAAGGAGACACCGATGCAATCCATGCTCAAGGGCTTCTGGCTGACGACCGTCGTCACCAGCATCGCCCTCGTTGGCTGCTGCTACTGGCTCCTTAACACGGGTACGAACGGTTGGATGTGGTTCGCCGGCGCCGGTCTCACCGGTGTGGCCGCCTCGATCGCCTTCGTCTATCTGACCGATTACTACACTGGCAAAGACTACCGCCCGGTAAAGTCCATCGCCGACGCGTCGGCCACTGGCCACGCCACGAACATCATCGCCGGCACGGCCATCGGCATGGAGTCCACGCTGCTCTCCGTCCTGTCCGTCTGCGCCGCCCTCTTCTTCTCGTTCTGGTTCGGTGAGCAGACCGGCATTCCGCAGGGCGGCCTCTACGGCACGGCCGTGGCCACCATGGGTATGCTCGCCGCGGTCGGCTACATCCTGGCCATGGACATGTTCGGCCCCATCACCGATAACGCCGGCGGCATCGTTGAAATGTCCAACAGCCCCGAGGCCGTCCGCAATGTCACCGACGAGCTGGACGCCACAGGTAACACCACGAAGGCTCTCACGAAGGGATACGCCGTCGGTTCGGCCGCCCTCGCCGCCTTCCTGCTCTTCTCCGCCTACCAGGCCGAAGTGAACCTCGCCGCCGTCGATATCACCAAGATCCCCGTCTTCATCGGCGGCTTCCTGGGCGCCATGACGATCTTCTTCTTCACCTCGCTGACGGTGCGCGCCGTGGGCCGCGCCGCCGGCGTGATCGTGGAGGAGGTCCGCCGCCAGTTCCGCGAAAAGACCGGCATCATGGCCGGCACCGAGGAGCCCGACTACGCCGCCGCCGTGGACATCGCCACCAAGAGCGCACTGCGCGAGATGATCCTGCCGGGCATCGTGGCCATCGCCGCCCCAATCCTCGTCGGCCTCATCTTCAAGACGCAGGGTATCGGCGCCGAGGCCGTCGCCGGCTTCCTCATCGTCGGCACGATCGTCGGCATGATCATGGCCTGCTACCTCAACAACGCCGGTGGCGCCTGGGACAACGCCAAGAAACTCATTGAGACCGGGTACCTGGGCGGCAAGAAGAGTCCGGCCCACCAGGCCGCTGTCACCGGCGACACCGTCGGCGACCCCTTCAAAGACACGGCCGGCCCGAGCCTGCACGTGCTCATCAAGCTGTTCTCGACGCTCACGCTGGCCCTGGCCACGCTGTTCATCTGAGAGCCGCGTTCCCCCTCGGAACCCCAAGAACCCGCCCTTCCGGCGGGTTCTTTCGTTCTACAAGAGGAGAATTGCCCCAATGCGCCGATATGGGGCACCATAGGGCTATCCGGCGGAGTCGACTGCGCTTGACCCCCTGGCTTCATTCCCGTACTCTCCGGGCCCCATGGAACTCACTCTCTCCGCCAACACCCGCGATTCGGCCACTAAGGTCAACGCCCTCCGCCGCTCGGGCCGCGTGCCCGGCGTCGTCTACGGCTACAAGACCGAGACCGCTTCCTTCGATTGCGATGAAGCCGCTGTCACCCGCGCCTACGCCAAGGCCGGCGAGAACACCCTCGTCGAGCTCGATCTGGCCGGCAAGAAGGTGCCCGTGCTCTTCCACGGCGTGCAGGTGCACCCCGTCACCGACAAGGTCATCCACGTCGACTTCTACGCCGTCGACCTCACCAAGGAGATTGAGGTGCCCGTGCCCGTGCACATCCACGGCGAGGCCCCGGCCGTGAAGAACTTTGCCGGTATCCTCGTGACGCCGCTCGACCACGTCACTGTCCGCTGCCTCCCGACGGCCCTGCCGAAGGAGTTCGTGCTCGACGTCAGCTCGCTCACCGACTTGCACTCCACTCTCACCGTCGCCGCTCTCGCAGTGCCCAAGGGCGTGACCATCCTCGAGGAGCCCGACACCATGCTGGCCCTCATCCAGGAGAAGCGCGTCGAAGTCGAAGAGACTCCCGCTACCCCCGCCGAAGGCGAGGCTGCTGCCGCTGGCGCCGAAGGCGCTGCCGCTCCGGCCGCCGAAGGCGAGAAGAAGGAAGAGGAGAAGAAGTGATCATCCCCTATCGCCAATCAAAAGAGGGCTTCGGCCCTCTTTTTTGTGCTCTTAAAAGGCATAGAATGAAGGTATGCCTTCTACAAATGAACTGATTATTACATTCTTTGTAAATAATTGGATTCTTCTGACGCTTTTAGCCATTTTCATGACGGGCTGCGTTTGGAAAACAGTCCCCCGAAAATGGATCCACGACAACGATATAAGTGAGAAAAAGGTCCCGTTCGTTGAATTCGTATTCAGCAATTTCATTAACACTTTTTTATCCACCATCGTCAGCCATATGTTGGCAGCATTTGGGCTGACAAATATGGTTTCATGCTTAATTTTCCTTGTAGTCATATTTGATGTCTTTATCAGACATCAAATTTCTAGCCAGGCTGTAGCCCTCGTTTCAGTGGGAATTGTTGCCCTCTACATGTCAAAATTAGTCGATACTGGTAAGACGATTAAATTCCTTGGCGTATTTAGCTGGGAAAGGAGAGACAGTTAAACAAGCCGTCGAGCGGTGTCGCGCCACGGGGCCGAGGTGGAGGGGCTTTGGCGCG
>CAZYNU010000037.1:0-7981 GCA_964648045.1 uncultured Candidatus Peribacteria bacterium | reverse complement strand
CGGCAAGTAGACCGGGTTGTAGACGTCGGCGCCGCCGTCGGCGTCGCTCGGGATGTTGAGGGTGGCGCGCTCGGCGGCGCTCAGGTCTCGGACGCGGACGCGCTTGGGACCGTAGCCGCGGAAGGCGCCAGCCAGCTCCTTCGCCTTCGCGGCGAGCCAGCCCTCGTGCGAGGCGCGGGCCGCGCCCTCGATGGCCTCGGAGGTCAGGATGGCGTTGAGCAGGGTGCGGGCGTCGATAATCTTCATGAGTCGTGTCTCCTTCGTTGTCTGGAGGTTGTTCCCGCGACTCAAGCGGGCGTCGCATTCCCAGGGCACAGCCCCGGCGAACGCGCCGGCCGTGGTATCCACAGCCTTCGAGGGACGAACGGTCGCCCGGAGGCTGCGGATAGACGGCAGAGGTAATCGCTACCGATGGAGTGAAGGTCCATCCTTGCCGGAGCAAGGTTCCGAACAATACGTATTGAAATAATTATTGTCAATAGTCAATATCTACAGGCAAACAAAAAAAGCCGCCCCCTCATCGAAAGGTCAAAAACGTGCTATACTTACGTGATTCCATGAATCAGCAAGAACCCACGTCCAACCAATCGGACACCGGCCCCCTTCTGCGGATCACCGCCAATTACCTCACGTCGGTCGGCCACCGACCGAGCGAGGCGCAACTCGGCGAGTTGCGCCAACGCCTGGAAACCTTGCCGCCCAAGCAGGTCGACCAGCTCAAGACGCGTCTGGCGATCTACGCATTGCTCGATGGCCAGACGGGCCGCGACCTGCGCGAGGCCGCCGAGCGCTCGTCGACGCTCATCGGCGAACAGCTGCGTCAACAGCAGCGCCACGTGCGCGAGGTGCTCGCACTGCTCATCCAGCCGGACGAAGATCCGGCCCAAGCCCTGGCAAAACTCAATAGCGATGTGCAGGGGGAGCCGACGGAGTTCGCCGCCGATCCCGAGCTGCTGTACCAGCAAACGCTCTACGGGGGCGATGCCCAGGCGGAGGCCGGCCGACTCCTCGGCAAGCCCGGCGCCGACAAGTGGATCAAACTCGTCCCACTGGCCTTTAAAGACGAGAACATCGTCACGCTCCTAGATGGCCTTGGCTTCGTGCCAGAGCAGCTCTACGCCAATAAGAAGTTCGCCGAGACCGTCAGCTTCCAAGACCTCACCCACTGCCACAATCTCCTGCGGACGCATCCGCACGGCGGCCACGCCCGCGCCCAATTGCTCCGTCACCTCTTCTTGAGCGGCATCAACACGCAGGCTGGCGGTAGCGTCAGTATCGACACCAACGGTCTGTGGATAAACCTTGAGCGGCGCCAGAAGGGCGCGGCCCACCGGCTGCACGCCCACATCCCCTATCCGTACGCCACACCCGAACTACTCGAAGCGATGTACATGCACGAGTGCCTGACCGCAGAAGACGTCACCGAAGCGAAACTCCGTCGTGCCGAAGCGGATAATGACATCGACGCCATCGCGCTGTTCGAGGAGCGGCAGGCCCGCCAGGTGATGGAGAGCGCCTGGCGCGCGCTCAACGCCCAGAAGGGCGGCTTGATCGAAAAGGAGATTTCGCAGCTGCGGCCAATCTATGAGCACCTAAAGACGCTGCGTCCGCCCGAGCTGTACGACGAGCTGCTCAAAAGCACCTTCAGTCAGCGCACGAGCGAGGATCCGCACGCGCCCTTCTCACATGCCCTCCTGGCCTCTGGCGTCATGCGGCACTACCTGCGGCGCCCGACGCAGTCAGACGAAATCGAAACGAACGCTCTGAGCGAGCGCGTCGGACGGCTTCTACGCGATGCCGCCAAGCTGCAGCCGGCGAAGCTGAAGCAAAGCGACCGGTCCGTCTACGACGCCGCCCGCATCGCGGGTATTCTGCTCGACCATCAGCCGAGCATCGAACACCTCGTCCGTATCGTTACAAACAGCGGCAAATATTCCTTCTTAGCGCTGGCGAACGACCCCAACATCCGTATCGCACTCAATCCCGAGAAGGGGCTGACAAAACCGCAGCGCGAGGTGTTCGCGCAACTACCCGCGGTGGAGGAAAAATAAAGACGACGCCTTGTCGCTGACCGATTCGAGCCGTAGCCTGCGGACATGAAGCTCAAGACCTTGTTCAAGCGTGCCGTGGAGATCGGCATCGAGGCCGACCCGCGCGGCAAGAAGCGCATCGACTATCTGCTTAAAAAACAGAAGGACCGTCAGAAAAAGCTAGACGGTGTGGAGAAGGAGATGTTCGACGAGGAGCGCACCTGGAACCCCTTCCCCGACTGCCGCGTGCTCACTGGCACGGGCGAGGAGGACGTCGTCCGCCTGATGGTCGGCATCGACATCGAGACGCCCGAGCTGCTGCTGGCCGACCGCCTGCGCGAAAAAGGCGAGAAGATCGACGCCGTCCTCATCCACCATCCGGAGGGCCGCGCACTCGGCGATCTGGAGAAGATGCTCCCCATGCAGGCCGATATTCTCATGGGCTACGGCGTGCCGATCAACCAAGCCGAAGGCGAACTCTCGCCGCGCATGGACCGCATCCGCCGCTCCATCCATGCCGACAACCTCTTCCGCGTGGAGCGGGCCGCCGAGCTGCTCAAGCTCCCCGCCTTCGTCTGCCACACGATCACCGATAACCTCGTCTGGCGCTTCATGGAGAAGGAGATCTGCCGCAGCGACTTCAACGACCTGCAAGAGATCTGCAACGCCATCCTCGAAATCGAGGAGTACCGCCACTATGGCAAGAAGGGCAACCCACCGCTGATCGTCAGCGGCTCCGGCTCTGGCCGCCCCGGCAAGATCGTGGCCAGCGAATTCACCGGCGGCACCAATGGCCCCGAAGAATTCCTCGCCCAGCAGGCACGCGCCGGCGTAGGGACCATCCTCTCGATGCACGTCACGGAGAAGACGCTAGAAGAGGCCCGCAAGCACAAGGTGAACATGATCCAATGCAGCCACATGGCTTCCGACGCCCTGGGCGTGAACCTGCTTCTCGACAAGTTGGCCAAAGAAGAGAAAAAGCTGACCACGATCGACGTCTCGGGCTTCATCCGGGTCCGCCGCTGACATGCCGACACTACTCGAGCTGTTGGCCGAAGCCTGGAGCCGCTTCCGCCAGACGCCTACTGCCAATACGGCCGTACTCTGGCTGCTCATCGCCCCCTCATTTGCAGGCACGGCGGTAGAGCGACTCATCGGCACCGGTGACCCGTATTGGCCCGGTTACACCGCCCCCGAGTGGGGCATCTGGCCGCTCATCGGTACAACTGTTGTTCTCAATCTCCTCATTGTATGGGGCACTGCGGCAGTGCTGCTGGCCGCACGCGGCGGCGCACGCTCGGACAAAGCCCTTCTCGCCGCAGCCGTACCGCTCATCGTTCCACTACTGTGTACCGAAATCCTGCGCGCTTGTCTGACGTTCCTATGGCTGCTCGCACTCATCGTGCCGGGCATCCTCTATAGCCTACGAACATCCTTGGCCCAGCCGATTGTGGCAGCCGAAGGACTCGCCTTCCGCCCGGCACTCAAACGCAGCATTGCACTTGTGAAGGGCCGCACGGCCGAGGTGGCGTGGCTGCTCATCGGCGGCGCGCTCCTTCTCTTCTTACCTATCGGTTTTGTAGCAGGCATGTTTCAGGGCATTCTTTTGGCGCTCGACCCACGGCTTCTAGCCGGGATCGATGTTCTTCAGGCAGCGGGGGAGGGCATTGCCGCGGCCGTCTATGCCTTTTTTCTCACTGACATCTACCAGCGCCTGGCGCACGGTCGCCCGAAAAAGGCAGCCTGAAAAACCCCTGCCGAAGCAGGGGTTGGGCGATCAGATCATCATGTGAGGCGGGGAAGGCGGCGGCCACCGGTCGTCGAGCCAGCTTGGCAGCTCCGGGTAGCCCCGGAAGACCAATTCGGACCCATCCGAATAGGTCACCTTCCAGTCGTACCCTTCACCCTCTTCCATAAGACCGCGTTCGACAGCCTTCACGATCAGGCCGCGGTCGACCTTCTCGAGATGTGCCCGTTGGTCACGCGCACCCTGACCAGATCCGCTGAGCCAAATGCCCGCGAAAACCAACAGAATCAAGGCGAGGATCATCCCGCCCGCGACGTAGGGGTTATCCCACCACATCTGTCACCTCACTTTGTGTTGTGAAAAGAAATCGCCACTTCGTTCATAATACAATATTTTCTAATTATTTCCATAATGCGGCCGACAAAAAAAGACCCCTGCACGGGGCAGGGGTGATGAGTGCGGACGCCTCGTGGCGTCATTTCGGAAGCGGGACCTCCGACGGCTTGGCCCAGGCCGGGATCTCGTCCTCATCGTTGATCTCGATCGTGCTCTGGTCAGAGTACGTGAGGACGATGTCCGTGCCGTCAGTCCAGTGACGGCAGGTGGTGGTGATGAGCATAAGGCCCTTCTTCAGTTTCCGGCGGTGCTGCCGACGGGCTTGCTCGAACTTGTCGCGAGCAAAGAGCCACACCGCCGCCACGATGACGACACCGACGCTCACCGAGACGATACTGGCGGAGAGGGACTGCGGCCGATCGTCCCTGAATGCTTGGACGGCCAGGCCGCCGAACACCAACAACACGATGCCGGTAATCACGATGCGCATGAACCGCGCCTGCCCCATGGGGACCTCCTTCAGTGAAAGGAACAACAGAAACCTAGTGATAAAATATCATATTTTCATTATTTGTACATGACGGAACGCAAAAAAGAGACCCCTGCCGCAATAACAGGGGCCGGTTCGGGGAAGCGCATCAGGGAGGCGATCAGCGATCCGTTCGCTGGGCGTTGTGGGTCTCGTCGCAGAGCTTGATCCACGGCACTGGCGAGTTCCACTCGTCCTTGACCGTGATCGTGCTGCCGTCGTTGTAGGTCAGCACCCAGTCATGTCCGTCGGACCAGGTCTCGCGCCTGGCGCTCACGATGACGAGGCCGGCGATCCGCTTCGCGCGATGCAGACTGCGATAGTGAGCCTTCTTGCTTACCCTTATGAGGGCGTACGGTGCGACGAACAGGATGGCGATGGCGGCCGTCCAGGCCAGGACGGCCCATTCGTTCTAGAGGGCACTTGCGACTCTGAGAAAGAGCTTTGGGCCGAAGCAACATACCATCGCCCTCGATCACGTCGATGAGTTTCGGCGGCTACGAAAAAGGCGCCTTTCGGCGCCTTTAAGAGACAATGAGAGCGGGTGATTACTTCGCAACCTTCACCTTGTCCACGATCTGGTTGAAGACGCCAGGCTCATGAATAGCCAACTCCGAGAGTACCTTGCGATCGAGCTCGATCTTGTGGGTCTTGAGGCCCTTGATAAAGACGGCGTAGGTGGTGCCGCGGGCGCGGACGGCGGCGGTCAGACGCGTGATCCACAGGCTGCGGAAATTGCGCTTCTTCTTGCGGCGGTCGCGGAAGGCGTGCTGGCCAGCCTTGATGACGGCCTCACGCGCCTTGCGGTAGGTCTCGCTGCGCACGCCCTGGTATCCCTTGGCGAGCTTGCGGATCTTCTTATGACGACGGTGCCGGTGAATACCGCGCTTAACACGCATGGTTTAGAGGTGAGGGACGAGAGCGGCCATCCGACGCTGATCGGTCGGATGAACGAGGAGAGTGCGAGAGAGACGCTTCTGACGCTTGTTCTTCTGCATCAGGAGGTGGGCGCGGCTGTTGCGCTTGACGGCCAACTTGCCGGATCCTGTGCGTCGAAGACGCTTCTTTGCGCCGCTGTGTGACTTCTGCTTAGGCATGGGGCCCGGAGTGTACGGGGAAAGACAAGTGAATGCAACACTGATTTTTCAACTCGTCAGCTGCGAGCTTTGGGGCGGACGACGGCCATAAACTGGTTACCCTGGGCGCGCACGTCCTGCTCCACATCGGCCACCTCAGCCATCTGTTTTAAGACGCCCTTCAACTTCTCAACGGCGAACTGCTTATTGGTCAGCTCGCGGCCACGCAGGCGAACGACGAACTTCACCATATGTCCCTCTCCAAAGAACTCCTTCGCACGGTCGATGAGACGATCTAAATCGTGCTGCTCGGTGCGGAAACCGAAGCGAAGCATTTTCACTTCTGTCTGCTTGCTATGCGCCTTCTGGCGCTTCTCCTTCTTCTGCTGGGCGTACATGAAGTGACCAACGTCGTCGATCTTCACGATCGGCGGATTGGCATTACCCGACACCTCCACTAAGTCTAGTTCCTGCTCGCGAGCCAAAGCGATCGCCTCGGCGGTCGGCATTTTCTTAGCACCTTCCTCGGAGACGAGCAGCACTTCCGGGGCGGTAATCTGCTCATTGGTCCGGGGACGCTTCTCGACTTTCTGGGGGCGGACGAACCGCGATGAACGCTGGCGCAGAGGAGGACAGGGGGAAAAGTGCCCGGAGCATAGCCGAAAGGGCCGCTTCGCTCAAGGCAATGGGTGGCTTTTCCACCTCACTCAGCGGCACGCGAGTAGGCCGAAAGCGACAGTGAAAGCACGTAGAGACCACCAGCCGGGCCGGGCGAGACCTCGGTGCGATCCACGGTCATGAAGCGCAGCGGCCAGAGATTTGCCTCCTGTAATGCTGAGCCGAAGGTGCCGCCAAGCAGGTAGCGCACCTGCGGCAGACGTGAACCCGCAATGACGCGTTCCAATTCGACGGCAAAGCTCTCAGAACCGAAGTTTCGCGTCAGCTCGTCGCGGGCGGCCTGGCTGCCACGAGCATAGGTGAGTAACGGCGTGCGGAGGAAATCTTCAAGCGCGGGCAAGCCAGCCGCATTTTCACGCTCGGTCAATAGGAGCAGTTGCTCGCGCTCCACGGGAGTAAGGGCGTCACCCACTGTTAGGAAACCCGACAGTTCAAAGAAGAGGAGAACCGACTGCAACCCCTGACGCGTGACCGTGAAGCTGACGGAGACCGGCGCGGCCAACACGTTCTGCCCTTCGGCAGTCGGCACAGCCTCCCCTACCGCCACCTGCGACATGGACCGCACGGCGCCGTCTCCCGCCAGGTGATCGCGCAACATGTCGAAGAGACTGACGACGTGCTCCAGGTCGGAGTCCGCCGGCAGCACCGAGCGACGGATCACTTCATCCTGTGAATCACCCTTTAAGGCCGCCTGCGCCTGAGTCGCCTGCATCTGTTGCTTCAGCAGCTCCAGACGCTGCTCCAACACGGTCACGCGGGCGGCGGTAGGCAGGCCCACGGCACTCACATCGCGAATGGCACGAACATGGCCAAGTACCAAACCGGCAGCACCAAGGAGGCAGCAGCAAGCGACGAGCGACTTCGTCATGGACGCCTGCCAAAAACGAAGGAGTATGGCGGTCATCAGCGGGCGGGGGTGGCAAGGGTGAGTACGAGATCGAAGGGCGAGCGAAAGCCGTCGGGGCCTTCTTCACGCGTGAAGACCGGCGGCACCAGATTGGCCACCAGCGGATCGGCACGCAGCGCATCAACGAAGGCGGCCAGGACGGTCATACTCCGCGCTCCCACGCCAGAAACGGCACCAACGATACGCACCTGCGCACCAGAGGCGGAATACGCGAAGCGTTCGATGGCGGCACCACCCGACGCGTCGGCCAACTCGCGCAAACGGGCCTCGACCGCGAGCGGCGAGGGCATCCCCTGCTTCATTGCCTGCAACGACTGAAAGACCGGATCGCGCGTGGGAAGCATGAGGGCACGCCGCTCGTCTTCGGCTTGCATGATGGCAGCCGTCAGGGCGCTCTCCTTCTGCTGCAGCTCGGCCGCGGTGAGCAGCGAACCGTTGAGCGGGATCTGCGTGAAGCGCGGGAGCACGAACTGCTGAGAGAGGGCGAGGAGGCCCAGTAAACTGAGGGCGAACATCGCCAGCGGTCCGCTCAGCGAGGGCAACGGAGTCTCTTGATTGGTGTTTATGTTCGTCATGGAATCCGAACATTGTAGCACGAAGCGGTTTTCCGGACCATTGTGGGAATAGTAAGGATCTGGTGTGGATATACATGAGTCAGGTAGGTGCCAACATTGGTCT
>CAZYNU010000036.1:0-8940 GCA_964648045.1 uncultured Candidatus Peribacteria bacterium | reverse complement strand
GCCGACCTGGGCGTGCAGATCTTGCGCCGTCGCGGTTACACGGCCGTCGCGCTGCGCGTGGAGCACGACCACGCCGCCGCCGTTGCGTTGCAGCCAGTGGCCGGTGGCTATCAGCTCATTGTCTACGACTCTATGGGCGTGCATTTTCGCCCGCCCGCCGCTTCGCCGGTGGCTGCGCTCATGGGTGCCTGGCAAGACGACCGTCACGGCCGTCCGGCCATGGCCGAATTCATCGACGACAACATGAATGCCGGCACCATCTCGTATGAGGCGCTGGCCGCCCGCATGCTTGGTGGTCCGCAAATGCCCGCCGCCGCTCCCGTTCGCACTCCTCGTCGCTAATGCGCCAGACTTGGTTCTCCGTTGGCCCGCGCGAGTTCCGTCTGCTTTTTCAGAACGCCCAAAACCCCGAGCAGCTTCCGCCCACTACGACTGCGTCGGAGGAAGGGGAGGGGTACGCTACGCTGAGTCCCGAACAGATCCGTGCCATTGCCGCCGCCCGCGACGAGCGTCTGGCACCGCTCCGCGCAGCCGAAGCTCAATCGCGTGATGAAGACCTAAACGAACGTCTCCCGCAGATCGAGAAGCAGATTGCCGTCGCCTGATCAGATGAAGCCCTCTACGTGCAGGTGTTCTTTGGCGATGCCCCACTGATCCAAGCAGAGGCCTTTCAGCTCTTTGGTCATCACGGGGCTGCCGCACACGTACACCTCGCGCGTCGTAATATCTTTCGCGATGAGCGGTACTAGCGTCTGCACGCGCCCGCGGTGTCCGGTCCACTCGGGTGACGGCTGGCTTAAAGCATAGTGCGTGAAGCACTCGCTCAAGCGCTGGCTCCAGTCGGCCAGTTCTTCTTTCCAGAACACGTCTGCCTCGTCGCGCACGCCGAATACCACGTCGATGCGGCCCCGATATCCCTTTTCTGCGAGTTCCAGCACGTGCGACCGAAACGGCGCGATGCCGGTGCCCGTGGCAATGAAGAGGTAGCCAGGGGGAGGGGAGTCATGTTTCAGCGTGAAGAGCCCGAAGGGGCCCTGCATCTCCATGGTTGAGCCAACGTCTAAGCGTTGGGCGATCCAACGGCTGGCGCGGCCTCCCGGCTTGAGGCGAATGACGAACCGTAGTTCCGGTTCGTTCGGTCCCGAAGCAATGGAGTAGGCGCGTGGTTGAATGTCTGCTGCATCCTCAAGTAGCGGCACTTTCCACAAGATCGACTGACCTCCCTTAAACGTAAAACCTTCGGGCCGCTGAAAGAACAGTTCGTAGGTATCGCGCGCGACAAGCGTTTTCTTCAGGCAGTGGAGAACGTAGCTTGGCGTAGGCATGAATGGGGTCAGAAGGGGATCGTGTCACCACAGTGTGACGCTGCTGCCTTGATACAGTCGCGTCTCCTGGGCGCTCTCGCCGGAATCCAAGTTTGCCCGAATAAGGGTGAGCGAGATGGGGACGCCGCTTGGCAGGGCTAGGTCGGCATGGGCCGCGAGTGTGGTGGCGACGAAGCGTAAACGACTGCCCGGCGGCAATTCCCAGCTGGTCCAGTGCATCGATAGGGGCGTGGAGCCTGCTTGTTCCAGGGGGACGCCCGAAACCTCGGTTCGCTCCCACTCCGCTGGCAGAGTGATGTGCGCCGTTTCGGTGCCATTGGCTTGGGCGATATCGATCACGCCGCCGTTACCGCGGCGGCCTACGGCCACCGTCAGTGAGAGCGGCTGCGTGTAGGCTAACGTGAGCGGAGCGGTGCCGACAGGGTCGCGGGCTGGCTCGAGCAGTGAGGCGACGCCACCTACCGAGAGGAACGCGCCGGCGGTGAGCAGGGCAAGGAAGGCGGCGCCAACGTGCGTGCCAAGGATACGTGACATTCCTGTCCAGTATAACGGCCTGTTCTCCTTGGTGCGAAGACCTCGCCGTGGTACAATGTTTCGGATGGACCTCGACCCTCACACTCTCAACCACATTATCCAGAGGATCGCCGCGCAGGTCCGCTGTCCGCAGTGTGGCGGCAAGGTTCCTGTTGCCATCCCTGCCATTCGTTGCACGGGTGACGATTTCCTTATTTTGGAACTCAAGTGCGGTGATTGTCAGGCCTACATTGTGCTGCACGCCTGCCTGCAGGGTGCTACCAATCTGAAGGCCACGCTCGAGGTGCCTACCGGTAAGAACGTCTCTTCCTCGCTTTCGTTGACCGACGACGACGTGGCCGGTCTGCGTCGCATGCTCGAGAGTGCCGGCGGCTCGTTTAAGAATCTCTTCGGAGCCAAGGTCGACTGACCGGTTCCGTCCACACTCCTATCCACATCCTCACCGTTATGTTTTCCCGCACTTCTGTCGCGTTCTTGCTGCCGTTGCTCATGGCGGCCTTCCTGCTTGCCGGTTGTACGGCTGCTGTTTCCAATCGACTTGAGGCTGTTCGTCAGCAGAACTCGGGCCTCATCAAGGCTGCCCAAGAATTAGAGAAGAACATCGGGGAGACAGTTGGCCGTGCACAGAGCGGCGCCGCTCTTATTTTGGAAGGCGCAAACCAGATCGGTTCCGGTGCGGCCAAGATTAATGCGGGAAAGGCGGTATTGATTGGTGGGAGTGGGGAAGTGAAGTAATTGCATCAGCTTGGTGCCATCCCACAGGTATCCACTTTCTTTGGCGCAAAGAAAGTGGAGAAAGAAACAGGCCACTGGGCGGCCAGCCCTGCGCTTCTTTGTCGCGCTCAGAAGTGCCAACCGTCCGGCAGGCACCGAGCTCAGAAAAGAAATAAATTGCGCTTGCGTGGATCAGCGAGATTCGTATAATTCAGGCACATTACCGACGTCCCACGGATGAATTCAGACGATTCACTCCGCTGGGCGGCGGTCGTTTGCGCGTCTAGCACAAGCGGAAATCTCCCCCTTTCCAGCCCATGCAGCACGGTCACTCTACCTCCCAGTCCGCCACGGACTCGTTCGACGCCATCGCCCTCTCCATCGCGAGCCCCGAGGACATCCTCGGTTGGTCTCGTGGCGAGGTCACCAAGGCCGAGACCGTCAACTACCGCACTCAGCGTGCGGAGCCGGATGGCCTCTTCTGCGAGCGCATCTTCGGACCGACCAAGAACTTCCAGTGCTTCTGCGGCAAGTATAAGGGTATCCGTTATAAGGGAGTCGTCTGTGAGAAGTGCGGCGTCGAGGTGACCCGCTCCATTGTTCGTCGCGAGCGCATGGGCCACATCAACCTGGCTGTGCCCGTCACGCATATCTGGTTCCTCCGCAGCTCGCCCTCCCGCCTGGGTCTCCTCCTCGACCTGCCCATTAAGACCCTGGAGCAGATCGTCTATTTTGCCGCCTACATCGTCATTGCCGTGTCGGACGACATGAAGGCTGAGGCTGAGAAAGAGCTTTCCGTCGCCATGGATCAGCGCAAGAAGCAGATCCAGCGCGAGTACGAAGAGGCTAAGACGCAGTTGACCGAGAGCTCGGGCACGCGCGCCCAGCTCGACGCCCTCGATAAAGAAGTGGCCGATCGCCTCGATTCTCTCAAGTTGAATCACAAAGAGGCTGCCGACGACCTGAAGAACCTGCACGTCGGTTCGGTGCTCTCCGAACTGAAGTTCCGCGAGATGAACATGAAGTTCGGTCATGTCTTCCGCGCCGGCACCGGTGCCGAGTCCATCCGCGAAGTCATCATGTCCATCGATCTAGCCGCTCTCGCCGTCGCTCTGCAAGACGAGCGTGAGAAGAGTTCGGGTCAGCGCCTGAAGAAGGTGATGAAGCGCATGAAGTTCATCAATGCCCTCGTTCAGGCCAACATCAAGCCCGAATGGATGGCCGCCACGCGTCTGCCGGTGCTGCCGCCCGACCTGCGCCCGATGGTGCAGCTCGACGGTGGCCGCTACGCCGCGTCCGACTTGAACGACCTCTACCGCCGCGTCATCAACCGCAACTCCCGCCTCAAGAAGCTGATGTCCATCGGCGCTCCGGAGGTCATCTGCCGCAACGAGAAGCGCATGCTACAGGAGGCCGTCGACACACTGCTGAACAACTCCGCTCGCGGCGGCAAGACACTGTTCACCGCCGGTGACCGTCGCAAGCTCCGCTCGCTCTCCGACATGCTGAAGGGCAAGCAGGGCCGCTTCCGCCAGAACCTGCTCGGCAAGCGCGTCGACTACTCCGGTCGCTCCGTCATCGTCGCCGGTCCGCACTTGAACCTCGACCAGTGCGGTCTGCCGAAGGACATGGCGATGAAGCTCTTCAAGCCGTTCGTTATCGGCCAGATCCTGCGTCGCGAGCTGGCGCATAACGTGAAGGCCGCCGAGCGTCTCATTCAAGACGGCGTCCGCGAGGTGTGGGACATCCTCGAAGAGGTCATTAAGGACAAGTACGTCCTCCTTAACCGCGCGCCCACCCTGCACCGCCTCGGTATCCAGGCGTTCCGCCCTACCCTCATCGAAGGTTTGGCCATTCAGCTCCACCCGCTGGCCTGCACCGCCTTCAACGCCGACTTCGACGGTGACCAAATGGCCGTCCACGTACCGCTCTCCGAGAAGGCTCAGGAGGAGGCCAAGACGCTCATGGCTTCGCAGCGCAACATCCTGAAGCCCTCCGCTGGTGAGCCCATCATCAACCCTGTGCAAGACATGGTGCTTGGCTGTTACTACCTCACCCAGGTACACGACGGAAAGAAGGGCGAGGGCATGGTCTTCGCCGATCGCGACGAAGTGGAACTAGCCTTGGCCTCCGACATCATCGATTTGCAAGCCAAGATCAAGGTGCGCATGCCGAAGATTGGCGGCGCAGAAGGCGAGACGGAGATCATCGACACCTCCGCCGGTCGCCTGAAATTCCACGCCATCATGCCGCCGGGCTCTCCGTACATTCAGGAGACCATGACCAAGAAGCGTCTCTCGGCGCTTATTACCGCCGCCCTGGAGCGTAACGGCGAAGAAGAGACGGTGCAGTTTGCCGACCGCGTGAAGGATATCGGTTTCGAGTTTGCCACCATGTCCGGTGTCTCCATCGCCGCCTCCGATATCTTGGTGCCCAAGGAGTGGCAGGCTCTTATCGACGAGGCAAACGAGCAGGTGAAGCAGATCGGCAACTACTACTGGAAGGGCTTCATCACCGCCGACGAGCGCTACATTAAGGCCATCAACGTCTGGTCGGAGACCAAGAACAAGATTTCGGCCGTGATGGTGAAGGGCTTCATGGCCCAACCCGAGAACGACGTCACCTACGTGATCGATTCCGGCGCCCGCGGTAACTGGGGTCACGTTACGCAGCTTGGTGGTATGAAGGGTCTCGTCGCCAACCCGGCCGGCCGCACCATCGAACTTCCGATTCTGCACAACTTCGTCCAAGGCTTCTCGGTGCTCGAGTTCTTCATCGCCACGCACGGTGGACGCAAAGGTAAGTCCGATACCGCCCTCAAAACCGCCGAAGCCGGTTACCTCACCCGCCGTCTTGTCGACGCTGTTCAAGACATCATCATTCGTGATCACGATTGCGGCTCGCAGCAGAGTCACGAGATCACCCGCGCCGATTCCGAAAAAATCGGTGAGAAGTTCGAGGTTCGCGTTTTTGGACGCACCTTGGCCGAGGACATCAAGGTTGGCGGCAAGACACTTGCCAAGCGCGACCAAGAGATTGACGCCGATCTGCTCGACGCCCTCAAGGAGCACAAGATCGAAGGAGTGAAGCTCCGCTCCGTTATGACCTGCAAGACTCGCAGTGGCATCTGCCAGCGCTGCTATGGCCGCGATCTGGGCAGCAACAAGACCGTCGAGATTGGTACGCCGGTCGGCATTATCGCCGCCCAGTCCATCGGTGAACCTGGTACCCAGCTCACCATGCGCACCTTCCACATGGGAGGCGTCGCCGAGGGCGCCGACATCACCCAGGGTCTCACGCGCGTGGAAGAGCTCTTCGAGGCTCGAAACCCGCGCACCGCTGCCGTTCTCTCAGACATTACCGGCCGCGTGAAAGTGGCTCACCAAGGGGGTAAGACAACCGTCACCGTTTCCGCTGAAGAGCCCGGTGACGACATCTACCTCATCCCCGCCGGCTTCGACGTCATCGTGAAGAAGGGGCAGTCCGTCGAAGTGCGCGGTCAACTCGCTCGCTCTAAGTACGACAAATCTGTGATTCGCGCTGGCATCGCCGGCACGGTGACGGAGGTCGACGGCCACAAAGTGGTGGTACATCACTTCGAGCCCCAAGAGCGCAGCTACGCCTTCGGCTCCCGCGAGTCGATGCTCGTCAAGACGGGCCAGGTGGTGCAGGTGGGTGATCCGCTGAACGTTGGTCACTTCAATCTACAAGAATTGATGGAGAAGAAGGGCGTCTACGAAGTGCAGAACTACGTCATTCAGGAGGTTCAGCACATCTATGCCTCGCAGGGCCAGACCATCAACGACAAGCACCTGGAGATCATCGTCCGCAAGATGTTCAGCAAAATCCGCATCACGGACGCCGGCGACTCGTCGTTCTTGGCTGGCGAAACCTGCGACCGCGGCGATGTAGACTACGAGAACGAGCGCCTCATCAAGCAGAAGAAGCGCCCGGCCGGCTACGAGCAGATGCTCCTCGGCATCACCCGGGTGGCCTTGGCCACTGATTCGTGGCTCTCTGGCGCCTCCTTCCAAGAGACGATCCGCGTGCTGGTCGATGCTGCCACGACGAAGCGTATCGATATGCTTGTTGGTCTTAAAGAGAACGTCATCATTGGTCGCCTTATTCCCACCGGTGATGTGTACCGCAAGCGTTTCCTGGAAGCGAAGGCCGTTGCCGACGCCGAGGCCGAGGCTGGCAAAGCCTGACAGATCAGCTTTACAGCCGCCTTTCCCCCCGTATACTCCCCGCACCCATGCCGACCATCAGCCAGCTCATCCGCCGCCCCCGCCGCCCCTCCCGCTCTAAGAGCAAGGCGCCGGCCCTCCAGTACACCTGGAACGCCCTCAACATGCGTCCTGTACCCCTCGATAAGGGCGCGCCGTTCAAGCGTGGCGTGTGCTTGAAGGTCACAACCATGACCCCCAAGAAGCCAAACTCCGCTCTCCGCAAAATCGCCCGCGTACGCCTGACCAACGGCCACGAAGTGAAGGCCTACATCATGGGCGAAGGCCATAACCTCCAGGAACACTCCGTCGTCCTGGTCCGCGGCGGCCGCGTGAAAGATCTTCCCGGTGTGCGCTACCACATCATCCGCGGCGTGCTCGACTGTGAAGGCGTCCGCAACCGCAAGCAGGGCCGCAGCCGCTATGGCGCCCGCCGCCCCAAGGCCGCCTAAACCACCCGCCTCTCCCTCGCTCTTATGGCTACCCTTCCGAAGCAGTACATCCCCAAGAACTCGACGCCCCTCATCGAGAAGTTCATCAATTGCATGATGCACGACGGTAAGAAGGCCGTGGCCCGCCGCGTCTTCGCTGATGCTCTGGAGATCATCAAGACCCGCACCAAAGAGGATCCCTCCGAGGTGTTCGCCAAGGCCCTGCTGAACGCTACCCCCCTAATGGAAGTTCGCCCCAAGCGCGTGGGAGGTGGTGTCTATCAGGTGCCGACCGAGGTCACACCCAAGCGCCAGACGTCGCTCTCTATTCGCTGGGTCATCAACGCGGCTCGCGATCGCAAGGGTATGCCCATGGCTCAGAAGCTTGCTCTCGAACTCCTCGACGCTTCTGCCGAGCAGGGCGGTGCCGTGAAGAAGAAGCAGGATGTGCTGAAGATGGCTCAGGCAAACAAGGCGTTCGCTCACCTGGCCAAGTAAAACCACCCATTTTGACTCCAAACGAAGAACCGCGCCTGTCGCGGTTTTTTGTTGGTCAGGATTGGCGAACTAAGCTGAAATTTTCGTGATTTTTTCGTGATTAGGCCTAAATCAGCCAAGAGCGGGAATCGCTGCTGCCGCGGAAAATCCGCGCGTCTAGAGCCTTGCAAAGATTGCAGAAATAAGTATAATATTTTCGCAAAAAAGTTCCTCACACATCCACACCCATGACGCCCACTCGCCCCTCGGACATGCTGATCGTGGAACTGCGGTTCTCGCTCAACGAGTATGAGCTGTTGATGTCGCTCTTCGATGAAGCCCGGCTGGCGCTACTCTGGCAATCGCGCGTTTCGCTCTCCGATCTGGACGATGAATTGCGCTACAGCGTGATCGAGCGTGTTCGCCCCTGGTTGAAGGCGGCAAAGGCGCAGGGGCAAGATGGTGAATCGCTCAAGACGTGCCTCCGTTCGGAAATGATGTCGCTGATTGAGGAGTTTATGGCGGCCTGAGCTGACTGGTCGGCTAATGGTATTCGGCTATGCTGGGCCCATGCCCAACTCCGTCTCTCTCGCCGACCGTCAGCTTCTTTCTACCGCTTTGGATGAAGCGAGAATGGCTTTGTTGTCCGATTCGAAGATTACTGTCTCGGAGGTGTCTGAACCCATCAAAGTCTCGGTGTACGGAGCCGTGACGCCCCTGCTCGATCGTTTGAAAGGGGTGCCCGGCGAGCATCAACGTCGCGCTCTCCTCACAAAAGCCATTATTCCCATCTTGGAACGGTCATTGCCCCACCCCGGCGATACGCCGGCTGTGTTGCGTTGAATGGCCGCCATCGCGTCGATCCGGGTTGTCTTTGCCGTGTTCAAGCTCTACACTCCCCCCGCATTTGGACGGTCGCACTCGACCGCTTTTCCTTTCCTATCCCTCCAGTATGGACCTGACCTTCGTGCGCAATATCGGCATCATCGCCCACATCGACGCCGGTAAGACGACGACCTCGGAGCGCATCCTCTTCTACACGGGCAAGAACTATAAGATCGGCGAGGTGCACGACGGCGAGGCGACCATGGACTGGATGGAACAGGAGCGTGAGCGTGGTATTACCATCACGGCTGCCGCCACGCAGTGTCACTGGAAGGCCCCGGTTCCCGGCAAGGGCACCGAGCCGGTAGATATCACCATCAACATCATCGACACCCCCGGTCACGTGGA
>CAZYNU010000035.1:0-10555 GCA_964648045.1 uncultured Candidatus Peribacteria bacterium | reverse complement strand
CGCCAACCGCGTGACGGCACCGCCACTGGGCGGCCAACGCTGCGCAGGGATGTGGCAGCACTGAATATCGCCTCCGGCGCACGGTGGCGTCTTTGCCTGCGGAGGGGCGCGCGACGGCCGGGGGTGAAGGGGCATGAAGGATATTTCCTCCTTCGGGAGGGTGTCAGTAACTCAGCAGAACCATGGAGAGGGACTCGGCGCGCCAGCGCTTTTTGCTCCACTTTTTTCGCGCCTGACAAAAATTGGAACTAACTTCAGGCAATCGAGTTACCTATTACCCCAACGGCTTCTCAATCTGACTCAAAGGCACTTCATCCAGCGGCCGTTGCACGATGGGTTTCGTACGGGCCGCCGCCGCCCGTACGAAGCGACGAGCAACGAAGTAGACCAATGTGCCGCCGCCAATGGAGAGAGCGCCACCTAGAACAAGCGTGCCCATTTGCGAATTCTCGCAGGCATCATTGCAGAAAGGGCCACCGTCGCACGCTTCACCGGCATCCACAATGCGATCACCGCACATGGGCGCAACGCAGTCGGTGCGACAGGCATCGGGCGTAATGTTCGAGTTCTCACGACCATCATCACACTCCTCTCCCGGCTGAATGACGCCGTCGCCACAGAGCGGCAGACGGCAGAAATTATTGCAACCGTCGGCGTTGCTGCGATTACCGTCATCACACTGCTCGCCCGTATCGGTCACGCCGTCGCCGCAGGTTGGACGCGTGCAATTCAGGCGGCAGCGATCGGGCAGGCGATCGGAGTTGGTTCCGCCGTCGTCACACTGCTCACCACCCTGGATGTAACCATCGCCGCAGCTGGCTGCCAAACAGGTATTACTGCAGGCATCGTTATTCACACGATTGCCGTCATCACACTCTTCGCCACGTTGCACGATGGCATCGCCGCAGCGAGTCTTCAAACAGGCATTACTGCAGGCATCATCGTTGATGGAATTCGCGTCGTCACATTCTTCCTCCTGCTGAATCATGCCGTCGCCGCAGTACGTGAGGATGCACTCCGTTGTGCAGCTATCGCGATCGTTGCGATTACCGTCGTCACACTCTTCACCTAACTGCACCACGCCGTCACCGCACAGATTCTCAATTTCCAATTCTGCGGTTTGAGCCAGTACGACGGGCGTCGTGCTGGCAAGTAGGCAGGCGACCAACGCGAGGCTAGCCGAGAACCGACGGTGATTCCGCATGGAGATCATCGTCTTATGATAGCACTTTTGACTGCTTCTGTCAGCATCACCACCTTGTCAGAAGGCCAGGACCGTACGCCGTGTACTTACGAAAGGCGGGCAATTCTGGTAGAATGGGGGTATGCCCAAAGGTGACTTACTCATCGCCGAGGACGACCCTGTCCTCCGCCAGCTCTATCAGCGTAAGTTCTCCCTGGAGGGCTATCAGATCCGCACAGCAAACGACGGCGAGGAAGCCGTAAAACTACTGACAGAGCAGCTTCCGAGCCTGTTGGTGCTAGACATCAACATGCCGAAAATGGACGGTTTTCAGGTGCTTGAATTGCTCCCGAAAGAGAAGCGCACCTTCCCCGTCATCATGCTCAGCAACCTGGCCGACGACCGCACCCTGGCGCGTTCCCGTGAGCTGGGTGCCGACGGCTTCCTGGTGAAGAAAGACATGACCATCAAAGGACTCTTGGAGCTGGTAGAGAAACTCATCAGTTTACGAAAGGCCCAATAAGCGCCGTTTTGAGGGCGAAAGACAGCTGAAAAACCTGCGGAATCGTGCTATACTGGTACGATTCTTCCATTCATGGAGATCCTCATCGTCATCGTCGGCGCAACCCTGGCAGCCGCTGCGTCCATCGCTGGTTTCGTGCTCAGTCGACGTGTTGCAGCCGACCGCCAGCGCATGGAAAACCTCGTCTTCCTGCAACTTCTCGTCCCGAAGAAGGAAAGTCGCGAGGAAAAAGACGACCAGAGCGACCAGTTTGGCAAGGACTTTCGTGAAGTGATCGGGGTGATGGACCACCTCTACCAGTCGCTGCATAGCCTCTATAACGGTAGCGGCAGCCGACACTTGAACAACCAGCCGTTCTTTTCTTTGGAGTACGCCGCACTGGCCGGAGAAATCCTCTTCTTCGTGGCCTGCCCCCGCCCACTCGCCAGCCTGATCGAAAAACAGATCACCTCGTTCTACCCCGATTGCATCATTAGCGAGGTGGAGGACTACAACATCTTCACGCCCCAATCCGTGGCCGAGGCCAAGACGCTCATGCCGAGCAAGCCGATGACATCGGTCTTTAAGACATACCAAAACCTCAAGAGCGATCCGCTCAACTCCATCACCAACGCCTTCTCGAAGCTAAAGAGTGACGAAGGCGCCGCGGTGCAGATCGTGCTTCGACCGGCGAAGAACGGCTGGCAGAAAGAACTGCAAGACGAAGCAACGCGCCTCCTGAATCCCAAAAAGAACAAGGGCGGCTTCTCGAAACTAAATCCCCTGCGCTGGTTGGCAGCCTTGCTGTCGGTCTTCGACGCGCCAGACGCGAGCGTTGGCAAAAAGGAAGAGTCGACCGGCGAACGCGTCTCGACGATGGTAGAGGAATACAGCAAATCCGTGGATGAAAAGGCGGGCAGCCCCGGCTTCACAGGCCTGGTGCGCATTGTCGCCTCGGCCAACAGCCAAGCTCGCGCTGAGATGATTTTAAGCTCCGTGAAGGCCAGCTTCGGCCAGTTCAATGAGGTGCGCGGCAACAAATGGACGGGCGTCGGCTGGGAGGGTAAGGCAAGCGTGCTCAAGCGCTTTATCGCCAGAAATCCCCGCCGCACCTTCCTGCAGTGGCTCACCACGCAGAAGATGTTGCTCGGCACCAGCGAGTTGGCGTCACTCTTCCATCTGCCGAACGTGAAGTACAACAAAGTGGAAACGATTAAATGGCAGAATTTTAAAGTCGCATCTGCCCCCAAGAATATCCCCACGGAAGGCCTCTTTTTAGGGACGAACAGCGATCGCGGCGAGAAGCGCAAGATCTACATGAAGAACGACGACCGCTTCCGTCACTTCTACATCATCGGACAAACAGGAACGGGCAAGTCGTCGTTCATGGTGAACCTGGCCCGCCAAGACTTCGCCAACGGCAAGGGCCTCTGCATCGTCGACCCGCACGGCTCTCTCATTGACGACGTGCTGCCGTATATCCCGCGCGATCGCGCCGACGACGTGATCTACTTCAACCCGGCCGATACCGAACGCCCCATGGGCTTAAACCTGCTGGAAGGCAAAACATCCGAAGAGCGCGACCTCATTGCCCTAGACGCTATGAACATGATGGTGAAGATGTTCGGCGAAGAAGTCTTTGGCCCCCGCATCCAAGATTATTTCCGCAACGGCTGCCTAACGCTCATGGAAGACGAAGAGGAAGGCGGCGCGATTACCGACTTAGTACGCCTCTTCACCGACGATGACTGGAATAAGTACAAAGTAGCCAAGGTGAAGAACCCGATCGTCCGCAGCTTCTGGGAGAACCAGATGGCCAAGACCGGTCAGCGCGAAAAGCAAGAGATGATCCCCTACTTTGCGGCAAAGTTCGGCCAGTTCTACACGAACACGCTCATGCGCAATATCGTCGGCCAGACGAAGAGCAGCTTCGACATTAGCCAGTGCATGGACGAGGGCAAGATTCTGCTCATGAACCTCTCGAAGGGTCTCATCGGCGATATCAACTCGACGTTGCTCGGCATGATCGTGGTGAACAAGATCCAGGTGGCCGCCATGCGCCGCCAGCGCGCGGGCAAAGAATCGCGCCGCGACTTCTTTCTGTATATCGACGAGTTCCAAAATTTCGTCACTCCGTCGATCGAGTCGATCCTCTCGGAGGCCCGCAAGTACCGCTTGGGCCTCGTGCTCGCCCACCAGTACATGGACCAGTTGGAAAAAGAGAGCAAGCTCTCCGGCGCTGTCAGTCTAAAGGGCGCCATCTTCGGCAACGTCGGCTCGATGATGTTCTACAAAATCGGCCCGCAAGACGCCGAAGTGGGCGCTAAGGAAATGGCCCCCACTTTCAGCGAGCAAGATCTCGTCAATGTGGACGCTTTCAAGGGCTGCATGAAGCTGTGCATCGACGGTCAACCGTCGCGCCCGTTCTCCATTGATGTGCCACGCCACTGGTTGGACACCACCTACGTGCAGGATGCTCAGGCGGCCGAGGCCTACAAGCAGCTCTCACGACTCAAATACGGCCGCCAACGCGATTTTGTAAGCAAGGAGATTCTGCGCCGCATCGGCACCTACGCCACCACCCAGCCAAGCACCCCGCCGCTGCCTCCGCCTACTCGTCCGCCGGTGACGCCGACCTAAGTCCGCAGGCGATCCACCATGAACGCCGCACGTTCGCCCACGGGCAGCACTGGTACGTCGATTACCTGGTATCCGAGGCGGGTGTAGACGTATCCGTAGAGTTCATGCAGACGATCGGCCAATGGGCCATCGACGCGCACGTCGTTCTCTTCGAAGGGCAGACGCTCAAGGCGGAACACGCGGCGGTAACGGCGGCGGGCAGCCGCGATATCGTCGATCCACCGTTCGGCACGACCGCCGCCGTAGAGGAGTTCGTAGGCGACCACATCTGGCCAACCACGATCGAGGATGTGCGGCGCATCATGCGGCAGGCCATCTTCGGAAAGACCGCCCTCGAGAAAAATCTCTTGCTGGAGTCCGTGCTGGTCCGCGGTAGCCTCGGCCAACGTACGGCCCAACTGGATGCGGCGACGGATAACCATGGTGGCGATCTCGGCACGCACTGGGTGCAACAGCGCCTCGGCCAGCGCCTGCACTGTCGTGGTTTTGCCGGAACTGGGCGCGCCGGTCACCACGATCCAATCTGTCTCGATGTGCGTCGGCTCGGTCGGCTTCACGCCTCCATCGTACCATCGACAAAGGCGAGACGGCGAGAGGCGGCCAAATGTCGCTCCAAATTGAAGCGGCCGCCAGTAGCACGCTCCAGCAATGACGACGCCACATGCAACAGACGCGTCAGACGTTCGCCTTGGCGCTCCCAGCGCAGCGTTGAGGCGGGCACGGTCGCGGCCGCCACGATGGCGCGCAGCGGCTCCAGACCCGGCACGAGGCGGGCGGAGTCGAGCACTTGCTCCGGCGTAAGTGTGGGCAACAGGTTCACGGCACCTTCGGCGCGGCGTACGCGCAGAGCATCGCGCAGAGCGGCGTCGGCACGGCGGGCGTGATATTCCGTGGTGACGCACTGCACAAATTTCTGATCACCGGCCGGACCCTGTAAAGCGAGGTCAACAACGAGGCGCGCCTCCTCAACGGTGCAGCAACTGTCGCCGCCAGTGCGCTGCGGCGGCAGAGCGAAGGACGGACGGAGCACCTTGGCCCAAAACGTGGCCACAAGTTCATGGCCCGTCATCAAAAACGGACCGATGCGATGCCGACAGCCTTCGACACTCGTCAGGGTCACGCGGTGGCCGCGCGCTTGCATTTCCATCGCCAGAACGGCCGAACCAATGGCGCGAGCGAGCGTCTGAGCCAGCGCCGGGCATTCGACAGCCGCACGGCGCACGGCAGCCAGGTATTCCTCGGGCGAGAGCGAAACGGCGTGTCCCGCCTCTTCGCGGTAGCCCCCCACGACGGCCACGGCGTCGGGACTCTCCCAATCGATGAGGCCCTTGAAGAACGGATTAATGGTGTAAGAAGAAGCCATAGTGGAAGCAAAGTACCCGTCGCTGTGCGCTCAGATGCTGTAGATCCCCACCGGGACGGCCCGCACGAGGTAGCGCTGAGTCACCTGGTCGGGGGGCCAACAAGTGTAGAGCACCAGCTCTTCCCCGTCACCGGAGGCACTCACCGATGCCAAGTCGCCAGCCGGGATCGTCTGGTGGCCGGTGACTTGATAGACGATGAACGTTCCGCCATAGGTCACGTAGACCTGTTCGCCCACTTTCAACTTGTTAATGCCACGGAAGATTTTGGCGAAGCCGGAGACATCCCAGGGGTAATTACTGCTATGGCCGTAGACCAGCACGGTGCTACCCTCGCCAGGATAGGCGAACAGATGCCCCACACCGCGCTGAAGGGGGGCAAGCAGCGAGGTGGCGTCGGAAGCATCGGCAGGATGTTCAATGCCTAGGTCGGTAATGCCGAGGGTGGGCATGGTAATGGCGAACGGCTTAGCGGAGACGTACTGGGCCAGGCTAGTGCCGTGTACTGAGGGCAAGGCATTGCCGTCGACATCTGTCACCGGAGCGGGAACCGCAATGGCACCATCGGAGGCAACAGGTTGCTGCCATGGATCGGCGAGCATATCGCTTACAGAAGCCACCAGCGTTCCGCCGGCATCGACGAGTTCGGCACCAGTGACGGGCAGGGGGATGAGTCCGAGGGCCTGACGGATAGGCTCGTCGATGACGGCCACACGTACGTGCGGGAAGGGCCACAATGAGCGGTCATCAATTGCGGGCATGCCGGTCGACGGCGGATACATATCGCCCACTGTCGGGACGGCGCTTAGTCCGTCAAACGGACGTGCAGGCATTGCATCGCCCTGGCCGCCAAGCAAGTTGCCCAACACGACAGATTCCTGCCAGGGGTAGGTGACGGGGTGAGCCATCAACACCACGCCGGTGGCCGTTGCAAAGAGGGCGCGGGCATCGGGCAGCGAGACGAAGTCGCCGGGTTGGTAGGCGGGCGACAGGGTCCAGGCGTAGTCCTTCATTTGTGCAACAGCTTCGCCGAAGACGGACGCAGGCAACGATTGGCGGTCCAGGCCGTCGGAAACGGCGGCGCCGATGCCGCTGGCGCGCAAACGCCACTGAATGGCGTCATCGACACTCAAGGCTTCGTTAGGGCGAAACCTACGATCGCCAAGTAGGAGCCACCCGCGCTTCAAGGCAACCGAAACGGCCGCCAGGTCTTCGGGCTTTGAGACATCGGTGACAGGGGCGGGCGAAACAGGCTCCTTCAAAAAGCCATCCGCTTCGTCCACGAATTCTTCACGCGAGGCGACAAGAGCCCGCAGGGCATCCATGCGGCGCACAGGCGACTCAGCCGCAAAAGCAACTGGAATAGCGATTTGAGCCGCAAGAACCAGGGCAATCAGGCGTGAAAGCATTGATCATAGATATACAACGACTGGTCCATTTTGTCAACTTTTCTGCACATAAGAAAGCACGGTAATCCGGCCGGGAAACCAGCTAAAGGATCGGCGATCGGTCTGCTATGCTCCGGGCCTATGGCGCTCAAGATGGGCATTGTCGGCCTTCCGAACGTGGGTAAATCCACCCTCTTTAACGCTCTAACACGTAGCCGCGGCGCACAGGCGGCCAACTACCCTTTCTGCACCATCGACCCCAACGTGGGCGTGGTAGAAGTGCCCGATGCCCGCCTGGCTCAGCTGGCCGAGATCGTGAAGCCCGAAAAAATCATTCCGGCAGCGGTCGAATTCGTTGATATTGCCGGTCTGGTAAAGGGCGCTTCCGAGGGAGAGGGTCTCGGCAATAAATTCCTGCAGCACATTCGCGAAGTGGACGCCATCTGCCATGTTGTACGTCTGTTCCCGGGCGACGTCATCCACGTGGAGGGATCAGTGGAGCCCAAACGTGACCGCGAGATCATCGAGACCGAACTTGCCCTTTCCGATCTGCAGTCGGTAAAGAAACTCATCGAGCGCAACCAAGGCGCGGCCCGCACGGGCAGCAAAGATAAGCAACTCGAGAACGCCATTGCCGAAAAAGTGCTGGCCGTGCTTGAGCAGGGCGCCATGGCGAACACCGCCCCATTAGACGACGAAGAGAAAGCGATCGTTGCCGGTTGGCAACTACTCACAAGCAAGCCGCTCATCTACGCCGCCAACGTCTCGGAGGAACAACTCAGCGCTCTCACGCCCGACCAAGCGAAGCAGCAGGCCGGTCTCCCGGCTACCGCCACGCTCGTGCTCATCTCCGCCAAGTTGGAGGAAGACCTGCAGGATCTTAGCCCCGAAGAGGGCAAGGCTCTGCTTCAAGAGCTAAAAGTGTCGTCTTCAGGGCTCGAGACGCTCATTCGCGCCGCCTACGAACTCCTTGGATACCAGACGTATTTCACGGCCGGCGTGAAAGAAGTGCGCGCCTGGACCGTTCGCAAAGGCGCCACCGCACCCCAGGCCGCCGGCGTCATTCACAGCGACTTCGAGAAGGGATTCATCCGTGCCGAGACCATCGCCTTCAACGATTTCATCCAATACAAGGGTGAGTCTGGCGCCAAAGAGGCCGGCAAGCTGCGCGTGGAAGGCAAGGAGTACATCGTGAAGGATGGCGACGTGATGCACTTCCGCTTTAACGTCTAAGACTCAACTACAACGAGAGTCGCTTCCAGCGGAGACAGGATCCCTGGGGTAATTGGAAAAAGAGACCGTCTTTGGCGGTTTCAATCACGCCCGTAGCTGGCCAACGGGGACGCCGGACGAGGACCGGCTCACCCAGAAGAGAGAGCGCGTCCCAGACCAGACGTTCCTCACCTTCAGCAAACGGAATAACATCGGCTTCGGCCATTGTTAGCCAACGTGACGGCGCCAAAGGCTCCCCACCCACAACAGTGCAGAGCCAGAGCCGACCAACACTCTCTCCGTCGTCGTTTTCTCCACCAATGGGCACATGGACGGTCACAGCCAAGCCGGTCATCTCCGGCAGGCCGCGACGCAGGGCATCTTCGTCGGATTCGCCGGAGAGGACATCAACCTGAGGTAACCGCCAATCGCCGGCGAGTGATTGCCGAAGGAAGAGACGGTCACCGTACAGCATGGCCGCAATGGCCCGGCGAGAAGAAAGAGGAGAAGGCATAGACGCCTATCCTGCCCCTTGGCAAACATAGATCGACAACGACCATTCGCCCACCGCCTAAACCGGCGCTTCACACAGAGTCGAACGCCTGTTCCCGCTTACGCCGGAACAGGCGCTAGAATTGAACCATGCCCGAAGCCATCCCGTTCATCGCGCGCCAAGAAGCCTTTATCTGCGGTCACTGTAGTCGGGAGGTTCTTCCATTGCCGCGTGGCAGTTATCGAAACCACTGTCCGTTCTGTCTATGGAGCCGACACGTGGATGATCGTGGCCCGGGCGATCGAGCCTCGACATGTGGCGGAATGATGGCCCCGACAGGCTTGGATTATCGGGCAGGAAGCCAGTCACGTATCACTCATACATGCCAGAAATGCCGAAAGACCATTCCAAATCTAGCAGCGCCAGACGATGATTTGGCGGCGTTCCCCACAAGTTATCCACATTCGTGAAATAAAAAGTTGATCAGGTTTTTCCTCTCGTGCAAGGGCTCTTTGCCAAAGAGGTATTGAAATATGTGAGTCGGTACTCGTAGGATCCACACTGTTTCCACACCTCCCTCCCGCCCCATGCGCGGCGTCCTCCTCCTCATCTCTCTCTTCGGCATCTTGTTCATCACGATGTAAGGGCATAAAAAAAATTTACCCTTCGTTGTGAACAAATAAGGTACTCGAAAATAAGAATCCCGCGGCCTCCGCGGATTTTTATTGTCCGTTGGACGACGCGCTCAACAGCTGCGACACGTACTGGTCGCTGAACGATTGCTTGAGCGGTAAGCGATCGCTGACGTTGCCCTCGGGCACCACGGCCAGGCCCTGGTCGGGCGTGGCCACGACGGCGAAGCGCCCCTCTTGCAGCGCCTGGCGCGCGGCCTCGGGCAGGTTCTCGGTGCGATCGAGCACGGCTTCGGCCCCCCGCTCCTTGATGTCCTTCTCAATCCCCCGCTTCGTCTTCTCCTTCGCCTCAGGGTTCGTCTGCATCTCCAAGTTCGCATCGGCGAGCTGCTCGGCCTTGGTGAGCTCCTTCTCCAGGTCGGCCGGCCCCTTCACCTTCTCACGTAACTTCTCGTAGGCCTCCGGACTACGCAGGCGCCGGCGGAGCTTCTCTTGCTCGTGGCTCGGCAGGTGGTCCATGAAAGAGTCAGACATAGGTTTAGCCTACTTTGGAGTGATTAATCTTCAAAATGGCAGATCCTCTACGTTAATTTCAACCTTCTGCAAGATCGCTGAAGGTGGTCGACTATGAGTTTCCCAAGTCGCTACCTGATGGGCTGCGCCATTTTCCGATCGAGGACAAAGCATACACTGCCAGTTCACAATAGGCTTTAGCTGATACACCCGCGTGACGAGCTCTAAAATTTTCGGGTCACGGATACGCATCTGATCATTAAGCCAGCGATAACAATTTTCGTTGTCTGTGTAGACTTGGACCTCTTTCCGGGTATAAGCAGCGGCGGCCATCAGGCCGTGAAGAATCGCCGCGAGCTCAGCTTCATTAACTCCGGCACTAGCCATCTTGCAGGAATTAGAAGAGATCTGTTCGCCCTTCTTAAAGGCGACGTTCTCACCCGCTTCTTCATCAAAGAGCTCCAGATCCTCGCCAGCAAAAAGGACCCAGCCACACTTGGCCGGACCCTTTTTGCAGGAACTCTTTACACTGGCATCAGTGCGCAGTTCGATAATGCCACCGATCGGGTCTCTAATATCAACCATCAGGAACAACCCGAGGTAACACCACAGTCGAGACATAGCTCGCACG
>CAZYNU010000034.1:10237-11813 GCA_964648045.1 uncultured Candidatus Peribacteria bacterium | reverse complement strand
GATGTCAGGCTATCAACTATCTCAACCTTGGCTGCGACACTGAATATTGATCCATTGAAGCTAATTGCTCCTGCAAATTTTGTTTTAAATGAAGACGATAAAAAAGATTTCAGATCTGCATTTAAAGTTTTTGACCGTATTAATCGAAGACTTTCGTAATTTTTAAATGCTAATTATTTTTGTCATCAAAAGTTATTGATTCGAAAAATTTGATTAATTTTATTTTTTATCCTTTAGGGCATTCTCCAAATCCGGACGGTTCGGCATTAGTGTTGGTGGGAACTGACGGCGTGATCATGACCGTCATCATGCGGCACAGCATGCTGGCGGAACTCCTGGTCGACGCGACCTGGCCAAATGTAGAAAACGGGAATGGTCAGGAAGACAGCAAGGCTCAAAAGTGGATGCAGGAACCACGCAAGAGTGCCTGCAACAGAGAGAGCGGGGGCAATGAGGATGCGGCGCTGTACGGCGGCAATCATGTCTTTCGTCAGATCATGGTCGGTCAGACGGTGATGGACAGTGGCATACCACCAGTGCCATGAAGCCACCACGCCGATCAGTGCGATGTTCAATCCGTACGCCGCATGCGCCAGAAATTCATTGATATAGCGGCTAAGCAGCGCCGTCGAGAACGGCAGCAACGCGACCATCATGAGAAAGACAACGTTGATCCAGAGCAGGAAACGGTCGGTGCGCTCGATGTAGTGAAACTGGTTATGTTGGCCAATCCAATAGACGCCCAGCACCACGAACGTCAGGAAGTAGTTGAAGATGTTTGGCACCAACGCCGTCAGGGCTTCAGCCAGGTGCCCGTCCATGCCTTCTGGCACGTGGAACTCCAGTACAAGCAGCGTCATCACGATCGGGAAGAACGCGTCGTGGAGGGCTTCGATGCGATTCGTTGGCAGAGCGGTGACGGGCTGAGGGGCGCGAGACATGCTCAAGCAAGACGGTGAGGGTTCTTCAGTTGCTGGTTTTGGGCCAATTTTAGGGCTTTGCAGGCAGCGGCATCGGGAGTGTATACCGCGTGATCGTAGAGGTTTTGCGGCTGCCACAGGCGCACGAACTGTGACACGTCGAGAGCGCCGCCGAAGCCATTATCCTTATTGAGCGTGACACCGTTCTGCAACAAGCGGAATGTCCAGTGCAGGTGTGGCCCGCTGGTCATGCCCGTCTGGCCGCTCTCGCCCACCGGGTCGCCCTGGCTGACGTTATCGCCGGTCTTGAGCGTCGTCTTCGAGAGATGCGCCAGCAGACTCTGGCGCTTCGGATCTTGAATGATGATGTGTAATCCGTAGCCCTGCGGGCCAGTGTCTTTCACGGTCACCATGCCGTCGTGCGGGGCGTAGATGATCGTGCCGACGGGCACCGAGAAATCGATGCCTTCGTGACCCAGAAATCCGAACTGCTTGTAGATGTCGGGGTTCTGGCCGAAGCCCTGGCTGACGGTGGGGGCGCCGGGGAGGGGGCAGAAAATCATTAGCGCTAGGATGCCAGATTTCTCATTTTGGTCATAGTTGTAATGGACGGTTGGTACTTTTGGCAACGCGCCAAAAGTACCCAAAAGCGCTGG
>CAZYNU010000034.1:0-10227 GCA_964648045.1 uncultured Candidatus Peribacteria bacterium | reverse complement strand
CTCCATGGTTCTGCTTGGTGGTGACGCCCTCCCGAAGGAGGAAATATCCTTCGTGCCCCTTCACCCCCGGCCGGCGCGCGCCCCTCCGTTCCAAAGACGCCACCGTGCGCCGGGGGCGAATTTCTACGTACAAAAAAGAGGGCCGGAGCCCTCTTTTATTGAAGCGAAGATTAGTTGGCCTTGCCGCGCTTGCGCTCGTTCTCCGTCAGGAGCTTCTTGCGCAGGCGAATGTTCAGCGGCGTGACCTCCACGAGCTCGTCGTCGGCGATGTACTCGAGGGCCTGCTCGAGCGTCATCGGCTTGATCGGCACGAGCGTGATGGCCTCGTCGGCGCCGGAGGAGCGGGTGTTGGTGAGCTTCTTGCCGCGCGTCACGTTAACCGCGAGATCCTGGTCCTTGGCGCTCTCACCGATGATCATACCCTCGTAGATCATGGTCTGCGGGCCGATGAACAGGAAGCCGCGCTCCTGGATCTTCCAGAGGTCGTAGGCCGTGGCCTCGCCGGCGATCATGGAGATCATGGAGCCGCGCAGACGGCCCGGCAGGTCGCCCTTGTACGGCTCGTAACCGATGAAGGCGTGCGTCAGGATGCCCTCGCCGCGAGTCTCGATGATGAACTCGCCGCGGAAGCCGAGCAGGCCGCGCGTGGGAACCTTGAACTCCATGCGGGTTTGGCCGTCGTTTGTGCGCATGTCGACCATCTCGCCCTTGCGCTGGGCCAGCATGTTGATAATGGTGCCGCTGCTCGTCTCGGGCACGTCGATGATCACCTGCTCCATCGGCTCCTCTTTGCCGTTCGGGCCGTCGCGCATGATCACCTCAGGGCGAGACACCTGCAGCTCAAAACCCTCGCGACGCATGGTTTCGATAAGCACCGACAGGTGCAGCTCGCCGCGTCCGGAGACCTTGTAGCTATCGGAATTCGGGATCTCCTCCACCTTCAGACCGACATTCGTCTCTTTCTCTTTCTCAAGACGACCCTTGATGTGGCGGGTGGTGACCAGCTTGCCCTCTTTGCCGGCAAACGGGGAATCGTTGACCAAGAAAGTGACGCTGACCGTCGGCGGATCAATGGTAATGGCGGGTAGGGGCTCGGCCTTCTCGTCGGTCGTGATCGTCTCGCCGACGTAGATGTCTTCGATACCGGCAATGGTCACGATGTTGCCGGCACGAGCCTCGGTCACTTCCATGCGGTTCAAGCCCTGGTACTCGTAGATCTTCGTGATCTTGCTGCGGCGCGTCTCGCCGGTGGGCTGCTTCACGAAGACGGCATCACCCACCTTGGCCACACCCTCGTAGACGCGGCCGATGCCTAGGCGTCCCACGTAGCTGTCGAAACCAAGGGAGCTCGGCTGCATGCGGAACGGCACGTCGACGTTCTGTTTGGCCTCGGGCACATGCTCAAGGATAAGGTCGAAGAGCGGGGTGAGATCCTTGGATTCGTCCTCCAGCTTGCGCTTGGCGATGCCGTCACGAGCGATGGCAAAGACGTAGGGGAAGTCGACCTGCTCGTCGTTGGCGCCGAGCGTCACGAAGAGGTCGAAGACCATGTCGATCACCTGCATGGGTCGGGCGGCCGGCTTGTCGATCTTGTTGATAACGACGATCGGGCGGATGCCAAGCTGCAGCGACTTCTTCAGCACGAACTTGGTCTGGGGCATGGGGCCCTCCTGGGCATCGACGAGGAGTAACACGCAATCAACGGTGCGCAGGATGCGCTCCACCTCGGAACCGAAGTCGGCGTGGCCGGGCGTGTCGACGATGTTGATGCGGCAGTCTTTATATTTGATAGCGCAGTTCTTGGCGTAAATGGTAATGCCGCGCTCACGCTCCTGGTCGTTTGAGTCCATGATCAATTCGCCCATTTTCCCCTGCTCGTGGGCTTCAAAGGCGCCTCCCTGCTTCAGGAGCGCGTCCACAAGCGTGGTCTTGCCGTGGTCGACGTGGGCGATGATGGCGATATTGCGAATGGCGGTCATACAGTCGTTCAAGGAGGCCCGGGAAGCCCCGGGAGCCGCGCCACAGTACCCCATGTGAGGTACGCTTGCCAGCCTGAAATTGCCGACGAGACGAGGAAAACCACGCACCCGACGCGGTTACATCCTGCAAACGCGCGTACCGTACGACGCAACGATCACGCCAAGTTCAACTTTTCTCATGAGACAAGAGTCGCTTCTTAACGCGCAGTCCCCAAGCAAAGCCGCCGATTCCGCCGCCACTGGCAACAATACGATGACAAGGCACGATCACCAGTAAGGGGTTACTGCCCACGGCTTGGCCGACGGCGCGCGGACTCTTGGTGCCAATGGCTTTGGCAATCTCTGCGTAAGTCGCCGTCTTGGCGAACGGGATCCGTAGCAGTGCCTCTCGCACCTTCTGCTGAAAAGGCGTCGCGGCCGGCGCGAGCGACAGGTCAAACGAGGCACGACGCCCCTCAAAATATTCTCGCAACTGGTTGCGCGCGGCACGCAGCACCGGCGACGTGGCGGTTTGAGCGCTGGTTTTTGCCGCCGTTCGCTCAATCGCTACAAGAGACTCCCTATCCGCCAGCAGACGAATGCGACCGACGGGGGTATCCATGACCAAGCTGTCCATGGCGTCAGCATACGCCCGCGCTATGATCGACGCATGGAAGAGACCGTCCGCTCCTGCCTGGTCACGGAACACTGCCTCGTCTGCGGCGGTCGACTGATTGAACGACGACTCAAAAAGCACTGCGAAACATGCGGATCGCTCTGCGAGACATGCTGCGACAACGGCCAACCCTAAGGGTTACTTGGCCTTGGCCAGCGCTTTAAACTGCTCGTTGCTCAGCCACGGCGTCAGGCGCGAGGCCTTGGCAAGGATCTTCTCCTTGTCGCCGGCGGACTTTGCTTCGACGTACTTGGCGCGAAGAGCCTTCAACTTGGCGCGGCGATGGCGGCGCTGCTTGATTTCGGTGGCACGTGTTCCTTGACCCATAGAGAGAGTGGTGCGGGGAGTGTAGGCGGAGAGGCTGGTGGCGGCAAGACGTTCTCGCCTGCCCCACCGCAACCGAAATCCGACCTCGGTACCCATGAACCCCCTTTCCTTGGAAAACACTTCCTCCCGCCCCTCCCTCCCGGCCAAAACCGGGGAGACAGGAGGACGCTCTCCTCCGAAAAGAGGATCTATAGGTACGTTGGTCGAAGGATCGGATCCCCCGAAGGGGAGGCGTACTGTACGTCCAGTGATCCTGGTGTCAACCCTACTCGACAATTTTTTCCCCACTCAAGCAACGTCAAATAAACCTAACTACACGCGCCTTCCCCACTTAAGCCTTACTCTTGGCACGCAGCACCTGCTTCTGAAACTTCCCCCAGGGCAAGGCGTTCAGCACATCACTCGGCGTTAGCCAGGCACGGCGGGCTTGGAACACACCGTACCGGCGGCCGAAGCCGTCGGGCGAGTGTGCGTCGCTGTTGAGCAGTATGCCCACGCCTGCGCGTTTGGCTTGGTAGGCGAGCGCATCAGAGAGATCGACGCGGTCGGGTGAACAGTTCAACTCCATCGCTGTGCCATGCTTGGCGGCGGCAGCGAAGATTTGTGTCCAGTCGGGCTCGAGTCCCCCTCGCTTGCCGAGCACACGGCCACTGGGATGACCAATTACATCGACGAGTGGGTGCGAGACGGCCTTCAGCAGACGCGCCGTGGCGGCCGCGGGCTCTTGGCGTAGGTGCTGGTGCGGCGAGGCCACCACCCAGTCGAGCAGCGCGAGCGCGTCGTCGGGTAAATAGAGCCGGCCGTCTTCCAAGATGTCGACCTCGGCGCCGGCCAGGAGGTGAATCCCCTTCACTTTCTTCTCGGCGGCGCGCACGCGGGCGACGAAGTCGGCGACAGTATCGGCCTTGATACCGCGGACCATGCCCATAGCCGAAGCATGGTCGGTGATGGCGTAGTACTCGTAGCCGCGGTCGCGGGCGGCGGCGGCCATCTCTTCCAGCGGCAAGGTGCCGTCACTCACGTCGGAGTGCGTGTGCAGATCGCCCTTGAGATCGCTCTCTTCAATGAGGCGCGGCAGGTTGCGTGCCAGAGCCAGCTCCACCTCACCACGGTTCTCGCGCAGCTCAGGGGGAGGTGCGTCCATTTTCAGGACGGCGTACACATCAGCCTCGGTGCGTGCGGCCAGCAGTTTTCCCTTCTTGTCGGCCGTACCCTTGTGAACGCCGTACTCATTGATGGTCACCCCTTTTTTCAGCGCCAGACTGCGCACGGCGACATTGTGCTCTTTGCTGCCGGTAAAGTAGTGGAGGGCAGCTCCGAAGACAGCGTCGTCGACCACGCGCAGATCGGCCTGGAGCCCGAGCGCCAGCCGCACGCTGGCCTTGGTGTCGCCGCGCTGCATCACGCGTTCCACCTGCGGCAGTCCACAGAACAGGTCCATGATCTTCTCCACGTCTTTGCCGGTGGCAAGGAAGTCGAGGTCGCCCACGGTTTCCTTGCGACGGCGGGCACTACCGGCAATCTCCACCCGCTCACAGAGGGTGCTCTCGCGCAGCGACTGCGCGACCGACTCGGCGATAGGCAGGGCCTGGTAGAGCGGGACGCGCGCGGCCAGGTCGGTGCGCTCAAGCATGGACCTTTTCAAATTTTCGACCGATTTAGAGCCCCAGCCTTTCTCCTCTTCCAGCTTGCCGGAGGCGAGGAGCTTCTCGAGGCCGGCGGCGTCCGTCACTTTGAAATCCTGCCAGAGCTTGAGGACCTTCTTGGGACCGAGACCCTCGAACTTCAGCAGCTCGATCAGGCCGGCCGGGACCTGCTCCTTGAGTTCGTCCAGATACTTGAGGCCGCCCGTCTCCGTCATCTCCACGATCTTGGCCGCCAAGTCCTCGCCGATGCCGGGCAGTTCCTTGAGCGCCTTGGCGCCGCCCTCCTTGGCGATGGTCGCCAGGCTCTGAGGCAGCGATTCGATCATCTGCGAGGCGCGGGCATAGGCACGCACGCGGAACACGTTGGCGCCCGTCAGCTCCAGTAGTTCGCCAATCTGGTTGAAGGCCGCGGCGATCTCCTGGTTGGTCATGCCGGCCAGTATACGCCGCCCGCGTTGTCGAGCATCCCAAGCACGGCGCGCACCCGTTCATGCTCGGCCGCGTAGCTCTCCCAGACCGAGACTGCCCAATCGTGCAGGCGGGCATCGCGCGCGGCACCCGCAGGTTCGGCCATCACGTCCGCAACCGTGACTGCGCCAGGGTGAGTCGCCGGCGGGAAGCGAGGCCAGTCCGTGGTGAGCTTGGCGAGTGCGATGTGAGCGAGCTGGCCTTGGCGGCCGGTGCCGCCTCGCTCGGCGACAATGCAGAGACCAGCCAGCGTGAAAGCGCCCTGGATGGGCTTCGACTCGGACGTGAGGTGCTGGGCGCCGTACGCGTCCACGACGAGCTGGTGGAGGAACTCCGCATCGCCCTTGTTGAGCGTGTAGGCCGAGAGCTCATAGAGGAGCGCCAGACATTCAGGCGAGGCGTTCGCCCGCATCTCCACTTGGCCGTCGCCTTTGGGCAAGATCGCGCCACAACCGGGACAGGTCGTCGTCTCCATACCAGGAGGATAGCTCAAAGATAGAGGTTCTTCCCGGCCTCGGTCGGTACGAACGTCGCCTCCTCGGCCCAGCGGATGGTCTGCGCGATCTCGGCTTCGGAGAGGATGCCGGCGTCGCGGATGAGGCCGATCTCGCGCGGCAGCGTGGTGCGCAGCATCGCGGGGTTATCGGTGTTGAAGCAGAACTTCACGCCGTGGTCCCAGAGCGAGCGGACGATCTCCTTCATGTGATCCATGTCGCGGATGAACTTCACACTCAAGTTACTGGTGGGGCAGAGGCAGAGGGTGATGTCCTTCTTCCGCACCTCCTCCATCAGTGCCGGATTGTCGTAGCAGCGGAAGCCGTGGTTGATGCGCGACAGCGGGAGCACCGAGACGACATGCGCCATCTCTTCAGCCGTGCCGTCCTCACCGGTGTGAACCGTCGTCTTCAGGCCAGCGGCAATCGCCTCCTCATACAGGCGTACATAGTCCTCATACCGAAAGGGCTCGTCGCCCATGGGGCCCACAATGTCGATACCGACGATGCCGCGGCTGCGGTATTTCATCGCCTTCTTCACAATGATGGCGTTCTTCTCGTACGAGAAGCGACGGTCGAGCATGAGGTGCAGCCCAGCCCGTACATCAGGGAATTCCAGCAGCGCACGCTCCATGCCGCGCAGGGCCGCCAGGATGATGTAATCCAGATCACGTTCGCCGCCACGATTGCGGTTCAAAGGGTTAAAGCCGGGCTCCAGCAGCGTGACATTGCTCACGCGGTAGGCACCGGTGATGGCCTCGTAGGCCGCGCGCTCCATGGCCGCCGGCGAACTCTGCACCAGTTCGGTGAGGTGGAAGAGTTGATGATAGTGCTCCCACGTTGTTTCGGGGTAGTTCAGGGTTACTAGATCGACGAATTCCCAGTAGTCCTTACTCGGCAGCTTGATGCCTTGCTCGTGGGCAATGGCCCAGAGCACGTGGGGTTCGACAGATTGGCCGAGGTGACAGTGCAGCTCGGCGAGAGTGGGACGGGACTTGATGTTGGGCTCCATTCTCTACGTGTACGCCCACAGCCGGGGGTTTGGCAACTTGCCAGTCGGCGGAAAAACGGCGTCTAAAACAACCCAGATGCGACGCAGCGTAGAACTTCTTAGGCCACGTCGACCGTCATCTTGAAGTAATAGAGGGTCTTGCCGTCGTCCGTATCGAGGATGAACTTGGCCTGCAGCTCGGCCAGCTCGATGATCGTCTGACACATTTTGAGCATCATTCGGGGCGGCAGCGAGACACCGCCATCCAGACATGTGGCGCACAGACCTGCCGCGTCGTGCGACTGCAAGTACGTCTTCCCCTTCTGATTGATAATGGCACTCAAGCGCTCATGCATCTGCAGCACGTAACCCTCCACAAACGTCTCCACCTGCTCCACGGGAATATCATGGATCTCGGGCAAGGCCTCGACGATGTCTAGATCGCGCTGGATCGCGCGGGCGATCGATGTCTCGATGGTCATGTGGGTGTGGGTGTGTTTGATGTGACTCCCCATCGTATCATTTTTAGGCTTTCAGAACAAGATTCAAGACTCACCCAATGTCAGGTTGGAGTTGCGTTGGGAGAAGAAAATGCTAAGGTACATCGGCCTTTGGGGGTTTGGATTCCACCGCCGCCTCTGGCAGAATCCGACCTCCACCCTCTTCCTTATGCTCCATACGCTCCGCCCCGCCCACGGCTCTCGCCAAAAGAAGAAGCGCGTCGCCCGCGGCGCCAGCGCTGGCCAGGGCACGACCGCCGGTCGCGGCACCAAGGGACAGCAGTCCCGCACCGGTAAGGGCCGCAAGTTCGGCTTTGAAGGTGGTCAAACCCCGCTTCTCCGCCGCCAGCCCAAGCTCGGCGGCTTCACGCCTCCGCGCCAGGTGAAGTACGAAGTGCTGAACATCGGCACGCTCGAGGCCATGCTCCCGGCCGGTTCCTATGACCGTGCCGCCCTCAAGGCCGCCAAGCTTCTCACCAAGAATCTCCCCGTGAAACTTCTGGGACAAGGTGAGTTGAAGAAGGCCTTCAAGCTTTCCATTCAAGCCTCCTCTAAGTCCGCCAAGAAGGCCGTTGAGGCCGCTGGCGGCTCCGTCACCGTCGTCCCCGCCTGAGATGCTCACCTACCTTCGCCAGCTCTGGCGCTCGGAAGATCTGCGCAAGCGCATCGTCTTCACCGTCAGCCTCCTTGCCCTCTACCGCCTCCTTGCCCACATCACGGTGCCGGGCGTCGATCCGGAGCAGCTGAAGTTCTTCCTCGACTCCCGCGGTGCCGCTGGTGGCGCCTTGGGCGTCTTTTCAGCTCTAACCGGTGGCTCCATCGACAACTTCTCAATCTTGATGCTGGGTCTTGCGCCCTACATCAATGCCTCCATCATCATTCAGCTCTGCGCCGTCATCTTCCCCAAATTGGAGGCCATGCAGAAGGAAGGCCAGTCGGGCCAGCAGCAACTGAACCGCTACACACGCTGGCTCACGCCTCCCCTCGCCCTTATCCAGAGCTACGGCTTCCTGCTCCTTCTTGGTCAGTCTGGCGTCAGCCTGCTTGGTCCGGACGGACTCAGTTTCCCGGCCGTGCTCCTGCCCATGCTGTTTGTCTCGGCAGGCTCCATCTTCCTAATGTGGCTGGGTGAACTCATCAACGAGAAAGGTATCGGCAACGGCAGTTCGCTTATTATCTTCATAGGCATCATTACCGACGTCCCCGGCCGTATTGCCGCCTTGTTCCTCGGCGACCCCGAAACGCTCAGCATCTTCTACATCTTCTTACTGGTGTCGTTGGCGATGCTCGTCTTCATCGTCCTCTTCACCGACGCCCACCGCCTCATCCCCATCACCTACGCTAATCAGGGTGCCGGTCGCGGCGTGCAGGGCGGTCTGCCGATTCGCCTGAACCAGGCCGGCATGATCCCGATCATCTTCTCAATCTCGCTGCTGACGTTCCCGATGATCCTGGCACAATTCATGCAAACGTCGGACCGCTTTCAGGGTGTCACTTCGTTCATCACGACCTACCTAAACCCGCAGGCGCCCAGCATCTGGTATCTCATCTTCTACTTCCTGCTGACGGTGCTCTTCACGTTCTTCTACGTGTCGGTCACCTTCCGCCCGACGGACGTTGCCGAGCAGATCCAAAAGCGCGGCGGCTTCGTTCCCGGCGTTCGCCCCGGTGCCGCCACCGCGGCCGTGCTGCAGCGCACCTCGATGCTCCTGAACGTTTGGGGCGGCATCTTCCTGGGCATCATCGCCATCGTCCCGCTGCTCTTCACGACCTACACCACGCTCACCACGGCCGACTTGCTCATCTCCGGCTCCGGATTGATCATCATCGTTGGCGTGGTCATGGATCTCATCCGCCAAGTGAACGCCCAGATGCTGGCCCACGACTACGACAAACTGATTTAAGTCCCACCTGCTCACCTTCAAGAAAAGCGGCCTCGGCGGCCGCTTTTTTCTTCCCGAACATCGCCCCGGCGCACGGGCAGGGAGGGTGCGCTACATCCGCGTGCAGGATTGCCGCCTCGTTCCGGTGCCGTCACGCGCTTGGCGAAGGCCCCGCGGATAACGGCGGCGCATGTTCGAGGCCGCGCGACTTTAAGAGAGGCGTGGCAGAGTTTGCGCCGCCCGCGGGACGAGCCATTGCGCGTAGGCACCGGAACGAGGCGGCTGTTTTCTTTCTCCACGTTCTTTTGGCGCAAAAGAACGTGGAGACCGTACGCTTTTACCAACTGCAAAAAGTGCCTCCCACTTTGCCTTGTACAAAATCCCCCGCCTGGCATCCTATGCCGGCCCCAATGGACCTCGTTCTATTCGGAATCCAAGGCTCAGGAAAAGGCACGCAAGCCAAGCGGCTTGCGGCGGAATTTGACTACAAAATCTTCGAGGCCGGCAGCGCCTTGCGCGACATGGCCGCCGGCAATACTCCGCTCGGCCAAGAGGTGGCCAGCTACATCGACAAGGGCAACCTTGTCCCGTTTCACATCATCATCAACGTCGTAGAGTCGATCGTGCATGCCACACCGGCGCACCAGAAGATTTTGTTCGATGGCATTCCGCGTGATTTAGACCAAATGAAAGAATTCGACCGCATCATGCGCGAGTGCGGCCGCGAGTTTCAATGCGTACAGCTGTCGCTCGCCAAAGAGACGGCTATTGAGCGTCTGCAAAAGCGCGCCCAGTCCGAAGGCCGCCTGGACGACATGCACATCGAATACATCGAACGCCGGATTGGGATTTTCATGGAGAAGACGATGCGTGTGGTCGACGACTACCGCGCCCGCAGCAACCTGACGGTCGTGAACGGACTAGGGACAACCGACGAAGTCTTCGAACGACTAGCCGCGGCAGTCACCGACGCTACACTGGTCTCGTGAATCGTTTCCAACAATTCTCCGCCGCCGAGATCGGCGCCCTCCGTCATGGAGGGCGAATTCTGCGTGCCTGCATCGAGATGCTTAAGGGAGAGGTTCGGCCCGGCATCAGCACCGCCGAACTCGACCGTTTGGCAGAAACGTTCATTCGCGATCACGGCGCCGAGCCCGCGTTTCAGGGATACCACGGCTATCCGGCAACGTTCTGCCTGTCGGTGAATGACCAGTGTGTGCACGCCATCCCCGGCGACCGCATTTTGGAAGAGGGCGACATCATCTCGCTCGACGGCGGCGTACG
>CAZYNU010000033.1:0-11983 GCA_964648045.1 uncultured Candidatus Peribacteria bacterium | reverse complement strand
CTCCCCTGCCAAATTCCTCTCCATCAACTCTTTCAACCTCGCCTCCGACTTGGCCTGGGGAAGCGCCCACATCAGCTTGGCAATGGCGCACTCGGTCGTCATGTTCTTGGCCGAGATGACGCCAAGCTGTTCGAGCGTGAGCTGCATGTGGTAGTTATGCAGGTCGATACTGCCGCGAATAAGCTGCGAGACGATCACCACCGGAATACCTCTATCATTGGCACGGCGCAGCCAGGGCACGAGTTCTTCAGGCAGCAAACCCAGACCGTAGGCGCGCAGCACGATGCCGTGGGGAGCGCTGTCGAGAACGGCATCGAAGTAACGCATGGGCGCGCCTGGGTGCAGCGTGACGCAGACCACATTGCTGTCGAACTCGGGGCGGCAGGCCAGCGTGCGCTTGCGACGGACGGTACGCATGGGATTCAGCGACACGCCGGTATGGAATTCGGCCAAGGGTGCAAGTTTTGGCGTCTCGAACGTTTCGAAGATGGCATGATCGGTCTTCACCGCGCGGTTGCCGCGCAGCACCTTCGGACCGAGTGTGATGCAAACTTCGGCAAGGTCGAGCTGAGCAGTGCGCACGGCGTACACAAGGTTCACGCGGCTGTCGCCGCCAATGTCGTTGATGGGCAGGATGGAGCCCGTGAAGACGATGGGCTTGCTGAGGTTCTGCAGGGCGAAGCTCAAGGCCGCCGCCGTGTAGCTCATGGTGTTGGTGCCGTGGATCACCACAAAGCCCTCATAATCGTCGTAGACGCCTGCGATGGTGCGCACGATCTCTGTCCAGTGCTCGGAGCGGATCTCGGACGAGATGATGTTCTGCAGTGAGAAGAACTCCAGCGACACTTCCTTTTGAAGCTCTGGGACAAAGCGGTGAATATCGGTGACCGACTCGATCTGCTCGATGCGCCCGGTCTTCTGGTTGCGCACCATGCCGATGGAGCCGCCGACGTGGATCACGGCAATCTTCGGGCGTGGCATGCAGGCATGCTACTGAAATTCCGACAAAAGAAAACGGGCGCCGCCCCGTAAAGGGACGACGCCCGGTTGATCTCGATCGATTGATCGAGAGTGCGACCGGCCAGGGTCGCGCTCCCTACCTGCGTTGGCGAGAAATGGGCTCGCCTCCTTGTGTGTTTGTGTGGTCCCGAGGGCCGGGACTGGGCCTCTTCCGTTGGGCCGGGAAGCGCGGCGTTGTGTGTGTTTGTGCAGGTAGTTCCCTCCGTGGAGGAGGAATCCTATTGGGTGCGGGCGGCGAGGTCCGCAGGCATAGGCAGGGAGGGAGGAGGGGCGGACAGTTCGCGGAAAGCAAGCTCCGAATACGGAGTGTCCGCCGTCGCCCCTCGTCTCTCCCGGCCTTGGAGCTGTGCAAAGAGCAATCCTCTTATTGTACACGAAGATCATGTTTTGCGCAACTCTCTAAAGGCCTCTAGGATTGCCCACGAATGGCGTCCGCGACCACTGACGGCAAGCTGATTTTGCTCATCGGCCCCAGCGGCGTGGGCAAAAGTTCCATCGTCAAATCGCTCCGCACGCGCCACCCAAATCTGCATCTCCCCCGCTCCGCCACCACACGGCAGCGACGACCGGGCGAGGGCGACGAGTCGTACTACTTCCTGACGGATGGGGAATTCGACGAGTGGATAAAAGCCGGGAAATTTCTCGAATGGCAGGTGGTCCACCAGAGCGCGCGCTACGGGACGGTGACGGCGGAGATCGTGGAGGCGGTGCGCGCCGGTAAGACGGTGCTGCGCGAGATCGACATGCAGGGGTTGGAGGCGCTCAAGGCGCACCCGGAGCTACTTGGAGGTGATCGACCCATCCGACTCCTATCGATCTTCGTTTTACCCGAAAGTACCGAACAATTGGTAGCCCACATCACCGGCCGCGCGGCCATGCCGGCCGAGGAACTGAAGCACCGCATCGAGAGTATGGAGCACGAGCTCGCCAAGGCTGCCCTCTGCGACGCGCAGGTAGTGAACCGCGAAGGCCAGCTGGAAGAGACGGTGAACGAGGTGGAGCGCCTGATCGCCAACGCCTAAGACAAAAAAAGACCCCTGGCCGGCAAGCGGCGAGGGGTGGGAGGCTCAGTTCATGAGCCAATTTTTCCCAACTGAATGGGTTCGTGTGTGTTCACAGGTTTTTCGGTCAGAACTTCTTCATGGGTGAATCTCCGGCTCGGGTATGCGAACGTGAAACAGATGCGGGTAGACCCCGACGCGCTCGTGCGCGCGGGGCGAATGTTCTTGGACTTCTTGACGGCGTCAGACGACACATCCCAGGGGCGGGCCCCTGATCCAGATGTGGAGATCATGCGCCGATGCCAGAAAACTGGTCAGGATGGGTTCGACCAAAGGGTCGAGGAACGGCTGTGCTATCCATTGTACGTAACTGAGCACCGCTCCTTTGACAGCCCTGATCAAGGCACTGCGAGCCAGCGACGACGGTGCCCCCCTACTTAAGGGCGGGCGATGATTTTCCCTTCCTTGAACGCGGTCAGCAGTTCAGTGAGACCCTGGCGTTCGATCGCCGCCGCTTCACGAGCGAGTGCAGACTTCTCGGACCACGCCTGCCAGCCGATCACGGCGATGCGGGTCAGCCAGCCGGACTTGACGAGCGCCACGAGGCCGCCCGTGACGTAGGCCACGTTCAGGCCGAAGTTGCTGATGAACGCGGCGTGACCTGCGACTGTTTCAGCGGTCCAGTAGCCCGACAGCAGCATGACGACTTCGTAGATCTTGTACCCGCCCGCCGACATGACGACGACACCGACCAGCCCGAGCACCGTGATGAACGGGTGCACGATGGGCCACATCAACTTGGACATCAGAATCCCTCCAAACTGGGGTGATATGAGAGCGGAGATTCACCGGGGGTTTGAACGAGCTGCGTTCCCCGGTACCCACGCTCGCAGCAAACAGTACGTGGAAAAAATGACAAAAAAAGCGGCTTCGGGGAGGGTGAAAAAAAGCCTCTGCAAAAACGTGTTTTTTGGCTTGCTGATGTTCCTCCGGCGATCTGCTTTTCTTTGCAAAAAAACTCTCTAAGATTAATGGCCCGAACCGGAAAATCTCGCAAAAGATACTATACAAACGGGAACAGCCACAGCGTCAAAACGGCGCTTGTGGGTCCAACTAGTCCTTGCTACCCTTCCGTGGCTCCGCAATCGACCGCGGCGCCAGTTCCTTACAGACCCGTGCGCCCGTAGTTCAGCCCGGATAGAACGCCAGATTGCGGATCTGGAAGTCGTAGGTTCAAATCCTGCCGGGCGCACCATCTTCTCTGATCATCGTCTTAGTGGGGACAGAGCTCAGTTGGGCCGCCGAGCCGTCAGGCGACGCGCCAATCAAAAGCCGCTGCGCTCTAGCCACAATCGATCTTTTATCACCGGACTTCAGTGGGGCTGTAGCTCAGTTGGCTAGAGCGCTTCCATGGCATGGAAGAGGTCAGGGGTTCAACTCCCCTCAGCTCCACCACACCACTCCTCTCAGTGAGGCTTTTCCGCGTATCTCTAAGAAAAAATCAAAGAGCCTCATGAGCACAAAAAAACACCGGCTGAACGAAAGAATCGCAGAGGCAAGAGAAAAAATGGATAAACCCTGAGTTCTAATGCCACGTTTAAGGCATCTAATGGCCAAAATACCCAACATGATTTTTTTTAAATAGAGAGAAAAAGCATTTTTAAGCAAAATTGCCCCCAATCGTATCGCCTCTCTTAGACCCTTGCGTTGTTTTTTGGCCAGTCGTAGGGTCGCGGGCGCCCTTTGACAGAACCGGCCAAGAAGCAGGTATCGATCTGCACTTGCCTTCATCCATTCCTGGAGAAGTCGTTGCGAGCGCAGATGTCCTGCCTGCTTCAAACCCTGTCATTCGGAGGAGACCAATGACCGCAACCCTGCTGACCGCTGCTGACCGCAACGGTACCCATCGCGAGATGACCGAGACCGACCCGCGCAAGTTCGAGAGCGCGACCGAGGTGTACCTCCGCGCCCCCGGCGACGGGAGACCGTACGCTCTCTATGCCAAGATGTACGGCTTTCACCTCCGGGCCACCGCGGACCGCGAAATCGTCCCGCAGAGCCATGTGATCACGCCCAGCATGGTGACGAAGGCCCAGTTCGAGGGGTACTTCGGGTACCACGGCTGCGACAGCTTCGCACGCAAACTCCTCGGGTTCGCCGAGAACCGCGCCTCGTGGGGCGAGTTCACGACCGCGCAGCTCGCTCGCTACGAGCACGAGGACCGGAACGAGCGCTGCCTGCACGTCTTCAAGGAACTCGGCTACCTGCGTACGCTCGGCGACGGGAAGTACCACTTCACGGTGGGTTTCATCAACGCCTGCGTCACGAGCTGCAAGGGCCCCGCGGACTTCCGCAGCTTCCTGGACCACCTCGACGACTGACACTTTCCGCCTCGCCCAAGGCAGGACACCCCCCTTCCCTCGTGACCCGCTCACGAGTAGACGGCAGCCACCCGCTGCCGTCTTTCTTCGTGCTACGATGTGCGCCGTGCCCGCCCCCCAGACGATCGCCGAATTGAAGGAGCGCTTCCTCACCTGGAAGGGCTGCGGCCTGGCGGCGACGGCAAACCCGGTCTTCGGCCACGGCAACCCCCACGCGGAGATCGTGTTCATCGGCGAGGCGCCGGGGCAGAAGGAGGACGAGCTCGGCATCCCCTTCGTGGGCGCGGCCGGCAAATTCTTGGACGAACTGCTCGGCTCCATTGGGCTCAAGCGCGAGGACGTCTACATCACCAACGTGGTGAAGTTCCGCCCGCCGGAGAACCGCGACCCCACACCCGAAGAGAAGGAGCAGTGCCTGCCCTGGCTCAAACTGGAATTAGCACTCATCAAGCCAAAGCTCATCGTCACACTGGGGCGCCACGCACTCACGCAGCTCTTCCCCACGCTCAGCATTGGCGATGCGCACGGCAAAGCCCAGCCCATCACCAAAGACATGGTTGCCTTCCCCATCTACCACCCGGCCGCCGCCCTCCATAACGGCAATTTGCGCCAGGCTCTCTACGACGATTTCGCGGCGTTGAAGGCCCACCTCGACTCCATGAAGCAACCAGCATGAACACCCTCCTCTCCAGCATCGTCGCGGCGGCTCTACTCTCCACCACGTCACTTCTCACAGTGATGCTGCGCGTGAGCCCCATCAGCGCGCCAGAGCAGGCCCTGCCGGCGTTCTTCTTCAGCGTGTTTCTGTCGGCCTCGAGCATTGCCACGCTGCTCCTGGCCGCCATTTGGCGGCTCGTACCGGCGCACACCTGGGATTTCGGAACGCTCCTGTCGATTTCACTGCGTGAAGGTTTGTTTATCGGAACAGCTCTCGTCATTATCATCGCCTTCCATCTGCTCACCATTTTGACTTGGTGGGTGGCAGTTTTGGTGCTTCTCATTTTTCTACTGGTAGAACTGGCTCTTCACGCCTGATGCCAGCGGCTTCTGCTATTCTCTTTCCGCATGAGCAACTCCCCTTCCTGGCAGGCCTTTGACGCCCGCATCGCAGCCGCTTCGGCCGCCGACCTCGACGCCGTAGAACTGGAGCTGTTTGGCCGCAAACAGGGCCTCCTCACCCTAGAGCTGAAACAACTCGGCGCCATGGCCCCCGAGGCCCGCAAAGCCGCCGGCGAGGCACTCAATGCCGAGAAGCAACGCCTTGAAGCGGCCATCGCTGCACGTCGCGCCGAATTGCAGAACGCCAAATTGAGCGGGTTGGCCGAACAGGACCGCATCGACATGACACTGTCAGTCCCTCTTAAGAGCGGACCGGGCACGCTGCATCCCATCCCGCAGTTCATCCGCCAGGTGGAGGAAGTATTTGGCCGCATGGGCTTTGATGTGGCCGACGGCCCCGAGGTGGAGGACGACGAGGTGAACTTCAGCCTGCTGAACTTTGCCGACGACCACCCCGCCCGCGACATGCACGACACCTTCTGGGTGAGCGGCGAGGGCGATCGAGTGCTGCGAACGCACACCTCAAACGTGCAGATCCGCTACATGCGCACCCGCAAGCCGCCGTTCCGCATGGTCTGTCCCGGCCGCGTCTACCGCAAAGACGCCGACGCCACGCACTCGCCGATGTTCCACCAATTCGAGGGCTTAATGATCGACAAGAACGTGAGCCTGGCAAACATGAAGGCGGTGATGGAAACGGCCATCGACGAACTCGTAGGCCGCAAAGTGGAGCTGCGCTTTCGCAACAGCTACTTCCCATTCGTGGAACCGGGCCTGGAGGTGGATATGCGCTTTGGTACCGACGGCCGTTGGCTGGAGGTGGCGGGCTGCGGCATGGTGCACCAAAACGTACTGCGTAACTGCGGCATCGACGCCGACGAGTGGCAGGGCTTCGCCTTTGGCTTCGGCGTGGAGCGCATGCTCATGATCCGCCACGGCATTAAAGACTTGCGCCTCTTCTACGAGGGCGATCCGCGCTTCTTGGCGCAGTTCCGTTAAGCGTCCAGGCCAGCGAGCACGGCCTGCAGCTGGCGGCGCGATAGCTCCTGGCGGTCGGCCGTGAGACGAACGAGCGCTTCGATGCCGACGAGCGTACGCAATTGCACGACGGGATCGAGCCGGTCGAGTTCGGGGGAGTGCGGGTAGCGGACGATGGCGAACACGTCGTGAACGCAAGCAGCGCCCTCGTCGCGGAGGATCTCGATGGCCCGGGCTGCGCTGCCGCCGCGGTTCACCACGTCTTCGATAAGCGCCACGCGGTGGTTGGCGGGCAGGTCGCCGTGGATGTGCGACTGGCTGCCATGCTTCTTGGGCTCGGCGGTGACATACACGAGCGGCTTTTGTAGATGAGGATGGGCGGCGACAAGCGCGCCCCAGGCAATGGCGCCGCTGGCGGTAGCAGCCAGAGTGTCGTAGCCGGACGGCACGTCGGCAATCTCTTCGGCCAGCGCGTCGGCCACGATCTCGCGCTCGCGGGGGTGGGCAAGGAGGCGGCGCAGGTCGCAATAGACGGTCGAAAGTCGACCGCTGCGCACAGGAAAGCGGGGCTCCACCGAGAGGTTGACCACTCCGGCGGTGACGATGGCATCTTCCACGCTCAAGCGCTTCATGCCTTGACGCTAGCAGCCGCGACGCCGATGCTCAACGCATCCACCTGTCGCCCGACCTCACCGGCCGCCTGGAGCGCCTAATGGCGCGTTTCTTGGAAGAGAACAGCAAATTGAACCTGTCGGCTCTTCGCACGCCCGAAACCTGTTGGGCCGGAAACATTCTGGATTCGCTACCCATCTTGGACGTACCCGAGTTTGCAGCCGTCAAAACGATGCTCGACGTAGGAACGGGCGGAGGCTTCCCGCTGCTGCCCGTGGCCATGGCCCGTCCCGATTTGGCCGTGGCCGGACTGGATGCCACCCAAAAGAAGATCGATGCGATCGGTCGGATTGCCGCCGATCTCGGCCTAGCGAACGTGCGTCTCATTGGCGGACGAGCGGAAGACCTGGGGCACGACGACAGCCACCGCGAGAAGTATGACTGCGTGACGGCTCGCGCAGTTGCGCCTCTTACCACGCTCCTAGAGATCACTGCGCCCTTTGCGCGACCCGGCGGCATCATCGTGCTTTGGAAGAGTCTGCATATCGAAGAGGAATTGGAGCAAAGCCTTTACGCCCGCACGGCACTCTCGACCCATCTTGTACGCACAGACCGTTATACGCTGCCCGGCGATTGGGGCGAGCGACAGTTGCTGGTATTCGCCAAGAGCGCGGCACTGGGCAAGCGCTTCCCGCGAGAAAATGGCCTACCGAAGAATCGACCACTATTCAACAAAGACGCGCTAAAGGATTAACGCATCAGCAAGCGAGCTGGCAGGCCTCGAAGGCCGCCTGACGCTCTGTCTCTTGCCCACCCATGAACGAGTAGAGCACGTTGGAGTACCCGGGGGTATCGCAGGGATTCTGCGTGAGTGCGCCAAAAGGGCCGTCACATGTCTGCGTGTCGAGCTGGCAGCAGTAGGCTTGCTTGCACTGGCCGCAGTCTATCTCGCAGTTACCGCACGTCTCACCCGCAGCACACACCTTGTCGCCGCACACAGCCGGTAGACTGGGGGCGACAGCGGCGTCTTCCGTGAGCGAAGCCGCCACGGGCGGCTTACCCATGTCGGCCGAGACCTGCAGGTAGACAACGCCCACGACGAGCCCCAAGAAGAGGACAACAACAGAGCGGTGGAGGATTGTGCGAAAAGAAGTCATGGGAGGGGTAACCGTCAATCGCAATACTACCGAGGTGAATCCCCCTGTCCACTGGACGGTGGTACGATTTTCACCATGATCGCTTTCGAGCAGGCCGGAGTGCGCTATCGCGGGGGAAATCAAGCCCTCCAAGATATCGCTCTGCAGATTCAACCAGGCGAACTGGTGGCTGTGGTGGGCGGCAGCGGCGCGGGTAAGACGACGCTTCTGAAGCTGCTCACGCGGGAGATTCGCGCCACGAACGGCCGAGTGGTGGTGGATGGCGTGGATTTAAAGAAACTGTCGGCGGCCGTGTTGCGCCTGTACCGCGAGAAACTTGGCATCATCTTTCAGGATCTTCGCCTGATTTCGCACCTGACCGCCATCGAGAACGCCGCCCTGCCTCTGGAACTGCGCGGTCTCGACCCGCACGAGATCAGCCTGCGACTGGAGGCCGTTTTCACGCACCTTGGACTCCTGCCATGGGCGCGTGCCTTCCCCCATACCCTCTCGGCCGGTCGACAGCGACTGGTGGCCGTGGCACGGGCAGTCGCCTCGGAGCCGTCGATTGTGGTGGCCGACGAACCGACCGACGACCTGGACCCCGCGCAGCGCGACTTGGTGCTTGGACTACTCCAGCGCCTAGCAGCGCAGGGCGCGACGGTGATTGTGGGAACCCACAGCCCAGAGGTGGCCGCCGCCCTGGGCGGACGCATCGTGCGCCTGGCGGAGGGGCGCACGGTGGCAACGCGTGCCATGGCCGCTCCCGCCCGGCGCGTGCCGGCCAAAGCCGCCAGCGCCGCCGCTCCAATGGCCGCTCCTAAGGTGAAAATCACCGCCATTCACAGCGACGACTGATCTCCTCTGTATGACCAAACCTGCCACCGCCACCTTTGCCGCCGGCTGCTTCTGGGGCGTAGAGGAAACCTTCCGCACACTGCCCGGCGTACTCTCGACGCGCGTAGGGTATACCGGCGGATCCACCGACACGCCCACCTATGAGCAAGTCTGCACCGACCAAACCGGCCACGCCGAGGCGGTGGAAGTGACGTACGACCCAGCACAGGTGACCTACGAACAGCTGCTTGAAGTGTTCTTTGCCAATCACAATCCCACCGAACGCAATCGCCAAGGGCCAGACGTGGGCAGCCAATATCGCTCGGCGATCTTCACGCACGACCAAAAGCAACGCACGGCCGCAGAGAAAGCGATCGCAACACTCACCGCTGAACGCCGTTTTGCTCGGCCCATCGCCACACAGGTGGCAGACGCCGCGCCGTTCTTTCCGGCCGAGGAGTACCATCAGCAGTACTTACTCAAGCGCGGACTGAGTTCGTGCCACTGGTAATCAGCTCCCAAAGAAGCGACGGCCACTGAGTCACGTCGCCACGGCGGCAGACTTGGGTCAATTCGGCCAGATCGGCCGGCGTGATGGTGGGCTCCTTGGAAAGATTCAGGTAGTACATGAGCGACTGCTCATCGGCGATGTGCCCGACGCCGAGCGCATGACCCATTTCATGCATCAGCAACCGCAAGAGTTGCTCGCTATTTTCATAGACATAGAGATCGATGGATGACCCCGACGGCCCATGCGTGTACAGGCCGGTTTGGTACTCTTCGCCCTGCGAACGGGCCAGGTCGTTAAAGGCCTCAATGGTGTCGCTCTGCGCAGGGGCTAGAGTGTTATCTTCGGCCACTAACTCGTTGATGCGCTTGGCCAACTCGCCCAATGCGGCCTGCCTGGCGAACACGGCGCGATACTCTTGGTCCAGCGCTTCGCCGCGGCGAACAAGCGCTGATTGTTCTAAAGGCGACGGATTGGACGTGGCGGCGAGATCGGCCTCAAACTGGCGCTGCTTCACCTCGTACGCATTCAGGGCGGCCTTGGCGGCGGCACCCTTGGCCTCGTACTCGTCGCGAAGTTTTTGGTACTGGGCACGCACTTCCTGGCGACGCGCTTCGGTGACTTGAATCGCACCGTCGAGCGATTTTAATGCTTCCGTCGTCTGCTGACGGGCGTCGTACACGACATTCACAGGAATGCCGCCGGTATCGACCACGTTGAAGAGTGGACGCCCCGCGGCAGATTCCCAACGCTCTTTTGCCTCGATCATGAGTGCGCCCAGATCGGCGCGAGAGAGACGAAACTTGGGGTCGATTGTGCCTACCGAGACCGGCACCGGCACCACGCACGGCAACTGCGACCGCAGTGCCGCGCCGGTAACGCCAAGCACCAGGAGGAAGACGACGAACGAGAGCAGGCCGCGCACCGGCCGAGTGTACCAAGACAACGATCATTGGCGCACAAGTTGGCACAAAAAATAGCGCCCCTCCGAGAGGGGCGCCCAGACGGTGTTCGCCTCAGTCCTCCTGCAGACACGGCACGAGGATCAGAGTGAGCACATCGAGGTGATCCTCGAACATCATGCGCGGCGACCGCGCAGACGGCTTGTCCAGCTCTGGGTCAGCAGTATCGAAAGTTACGAGATCGGCCACCCCGACGAGAACCTCTTCATTCGTGAATTCGGGGCCGCGGCGGTAGGTGGCCCACTGCTCCGGCGTAAGATCGACGCGGTAGGGCTGCACGCCATTCACCGGCGAAAGTTCGCGGACGAGGGTGAGGATGCTGCGGATCATCGCGGCGAAGGCTGGACCACCTTCTTCCTCCACTTCGGCTAGGAGCGCGACATGAGGCGGTCGCCCCTCGGTCTTGCCGTGGACGGGGGGCTGCAAGAGCCCTCTGAAGGACTGCTCTCGGCCTTCGGCATTGAACATGCCGCGGCGATTAAGCGGGAGGACCGTGAGGCCGTCGCGGGTCAGGACGACCCAGAGGGACACGGCTGTAATTGGAACAGCAGCGATGGACACGGGACACCTCGTTTTTCGAAGGAACGGATTGCAACGCGAAAAAATTGTACAATACTTGGTATTTCAGTCAATTTTCGACTGATTTATCGCTTTCGGCCCGGCGTATAGGGCACTTGAGCGGCCAGGAATTCTTGAGCACAGCGTTCCCACGTACGCCCAAGAGCATAATCGCGACAGGCCTCACGATCACCGCGCGCCAGGGCAACGTCGATCGCCTTCTCTAAATTCTCATCCAAACAACCAAGCTTGGGGCGGTTGCCAATCACGTCGATAGGCCCCTGCACCGGATAGGCCGCAATCGGTACGCCCGACGCCAACGCTTCGAGCAGCACCATACCCAGCGTGTCGGTGCGACTGGGGAACACAAAGCAATCGGCCGAGGCGTACATGCGCGCCAATGCTTCTCCTTGGAGCTTGCCGGTGAATTGCACCTCGCCGTAGTTCTTACTGAGCTTTTTGAGGATCGGGCCGTCCCCAACCACCACCTTACGCACGTCGTTACCAGTCTTGAGGAAGTCCTCGATGCTCTTTTCTTTGGACACGCGCCCGACGTACATGCACACCGGTTTGCCCGGCGGCAACACCGACGGCGCGGGGTGAAAAAACTCCGGATCGACACCGACGTGCCAGAGCCGCACGTTCTTGAAGCGGCGACGCTGGAGCGTGCTCTGCATGGTCGGTGTAGTAACCAGCACCGAACGTGACGGCCGGTGAAACCAACGCAGGTAGGCATACGAAACACGCTGGGGCATGCCGATATACTTTTTGCAGTAGGCCGGGAAATCAGTGTGGTATGAGGTGGTAAAGGGCACGCCGAACTTCTCGCAGGCATGACGGAACCAGAGGCCGATCGCAAACTCGGTGGCGATGTGCACCACGCACGGCGCCTTCACGTACTCACGCAGGGCCGAGCGCCGGATGTGGTACG
>CAZYNU010000032.1:0-12094 GCA_964648045.1 uncultured Candidatus Peribacteria bacterium | reverse complement strand
TAAAAGGTGGCGCTGCCCAGGGCACTGCGAGACAAGCCTTTCGCCTGTCACCCCTTCGGGACTCGGGCTCAAGAGCTTGTCTCTGGGAGCATAACTGCTGGCGCGCCGAGCCCCTCTTCATGATTCTGCTTGGTTCGTGACACCCTCCGAAGGAGGAAATATGACTTCGTGCCCCTTCACCCCCGGCCGGCGCGCGCCTCTCCGCAGGCACCGCCACGACGGCGGCCTGTTTCTTTCTCCACGTTCTTTGGCGCAAAGAACGTGGATACCCGTTGGTTGGCAGAAACCTAAAAGATTGATTCTTTGTCGCGCACAAAGAAGTGCCAACCAAACGGTTGGCACTGACTACGAGAGAATTACTTTCTAGGAAGAGTGAACGAGAAGGTCGAGCCTTTTCCTTCATCACTCTGCAACACCATCTTCCCCCCTGCCCGCTCCACAATGCCCTTGGCCACGAACAACGCCAGGCCGGAGCCGGAGGGATGAACAGTCAAAGCATTGCTCGCGCGGCCGAACTCGGCGAAGACGCGATCGAACTCGCTCTTAGGAATACCAATGCCCTGATCGTTCACGAGCACTTCGACATCACGCCCCTGGCGCCTGAGTGTGATGGTAATGGTAGAACCCGGGGCCGAATACACCAGTGCGTTGTCGATCAGCTCGCGCAGCACCACGGCAATGAGGGCCGAGTCGAACGACAGGACGATATTGGGGAGGATATCGAGACGAATGGTCTGATGGTTGTGGGCGGCGCGAGTGGAAAATTCGGCGGCAACAGCGCGGATGACGCGCGAGAGATCGCCCGGCTTGGACACGTAGTCGAGGTGGCCGGCGCGCACGCGGTCGGCGCTCTCCAGGTCGTCCACCAGGTGCTTCATGAAGGCAATGCCGTCGTCCATCACGCGGATATGCTCGGCCACTTCGGGATCGGGAGACCTGGCCTGGCGCTCCTTGAGCAATTCGAGTGACCACTTAAAGGTGGTGAGCGGCGAACCCAGCTGATGGAACGCCAACTGCAAGATGCCAGTGCGGATGTCTTGAATGCGGCGATCGCTCACCACGCGATTGCGCTCCAGCAGCACGGCGAAGCACGCCGAGACCACCAGGCCCATGGCCACGAAGAGCGCAAAAGAAAGCGGCGAGAAGGCACGGCTAATCAACTGCTGGTACTCATGCAGTTCGATGTCGATGCCCACCACCGCGGCCACGGAGCCGTCCATGCGACGGACCGGGGCATAGCCGGAAAAGAACGATCCCCATTGATCGGTTGTAATGTCGGCGTCGGCAGATGGACCACGGAACGCGGCATCGCGCAGAGCGGGCATGGCAGAAACATCGTAGGGCTCGCCCGGCAGCGAAGGCATCTCGTCGGGCTGAAGTTTGCCGTCACCGTTTGCGTCGAGGATCGGAAGCGGCTGAAGGGTATCGCTATCGGCAATAAAGGAGAGCGTGTTGGCGTCCTCGGTGGCGCGCATCAGGTAGACGTAGCGAGCGTTTGGCACGCTGTCGCGAATGCGCCCCAGGCGGTCGACGGTGGAGCGAAGAATCTGACTATCGAGGTCTTGGCTGCCGCGGATGCGATCGAGCAAGGTAGGGTCAAACTGGCCGGCCGCCACGGCGGCGGTGGCCTTGAGACGAGTTTGAATCTCCTCCTTCATGAGGCGCTGACCGTGAACGAACAGGCCGATGCCCACCGCCACGAAAGCGAGGGCGAGGGCGAGCGATGGAAACGCCGTGCGCAGAGCGACCCAGGTGGAACGTGAGGAGATGGTCATGGATGTGGGTATTTCCTTCCATTCTACCAGATTTTACAGCTCTTTTCACCCTCTCTTTCTCTTCAAACGACGCCTAAAGATGCCCGGAATGATCCACACGGACGCCACCACCACGACCGCCAGGGTGGTACGCAGAATGCGCCCGGCGGGTATATCACTGGCAAATCCGGTCCAGAGGGAGGCATCGGACAGGGCCAAGGGATAGGCCAAGCTGGCCAGGAAGACGGCGCCGCAGACGGTGGCCAAGCCCGTGAGAAGCCACTCCGGATCGGTAGTAGCGCGAGTGCCGGCCCCGGCCAGACGGCGCACCACCGGGGCAGCCACCAAGATGCAGGCCAAGAGCAGTGAGAGAATGACCACCTGAACCAAGGCCAAGCTGCGCACGGCGGCAGCGGCAATACCCAGGGCAAGCGTGAAGACGACTGCGCGCACATCGGGGTGGTGGCTGCGCTCCAGGCGAGGCGCGAGCAACAGCAAGCGCAGGCCCGCCAGGCTGGCGACCAGATGCGCCACCTCCAGCAGCAGTGGCGGGAAGGTGGCAAACATGGGGGTCAACGCACGCGAGGGCGGCAGTGAGCCGCCAAGCACAAGCAGCGCTCCGCCCGCCGAGGCCGTGAGCGCCACCAGCTGCGGCACCAATTGGTCAGACAGCGGAATAGAGCGGATGGCGGCGCGGAACCAGCCCTTCTCGTGGAAGAGTTCGTAGACGGCAAGCATCACAATGGCCGCCACCAACGGCAGCAAGTTGTAGAAGAGGCGGTAGAGCACCAGCACGCCGAGCACTGTGGCGCGCGAAGCTTCATTACTGAGCATAACAAGCATCGACGTCTCCATCACACCCACGCCGCCGGGCACCTGGCTAATGTGGCCAAGCGTGGTACTGAGCAAGAAGGCCGCCACCACCATCGGCCACGACACACCAAGCGACGGCGGAATGAGGCAGTAGACAGCGGTCGCCTCCATGAGGATGGTCAGCGACGCCATGGCGATCTGAATGAGCGTCATGCGCACGCCAGGCATGCGCACCTCTTTCTTCCACACGCGGACCGAGACCGGACCGTAGGCGTTAAGCAGAACGTAGCCCACGAGCGCCGCCACGAGCAGGAAGCCGATCAGGCGAATACTCAGCAAGGGCAGCGGCAAAGGCAAGAACGCCGGCGGACTGAGCAGGAAGGTCAGCCCAAGCATGAGCAGACAACCCAGGATGTACGTCCACATGCCAAACGCCACCACGGCGGTCACCTCGGCGGCGCTGAAACCCCAGGAGGAATACATGCGGTAACGCACCGAACCGCCCGAGAGCAGCGGCATGCCAAGCGTGTTACCGAAGGCGTAGCCGATGAACGAGGCCGGCGCGAGTTGGAGATACTTGATGGGTCGGCCGATCCAACGGCAGCCGAGCAGGTCGTAAAGGGTGTTAAGTACGTAGCTGCCAGAGGCGAGCAGGAACGCCAGCACCACCGCGGGTGCGGGCAGGGCGCGCAGCGATTGCAGCACGTCGCGCAGGCGGAAATCGTGCAGCATGCCGCGCAGAACCCAAAGCGACACAATCAGAAGGATGACGCTGGCGATGGTGGGGAGCCAATCAATCAGGCGCCGACCACCACTGGAGGGGGCGAAGGACACCAGGCGATTCTACCCGAGAAACACCCGTGCCAGCGGGACTCGGGATTGATAGACTGAGCCGGTCATGGCCCCCCGCACAACCGACCAAATCCGGCAGGCATACCTCGATTTCTTTCAAGAAAAGGCGCACGCCGTCATTCCCGGCGCCCCCTTGGTGCCCGAGAACGACCCCACCGTGCTGTTCACCACGGCCGGCATGCACCCGCTGGTCCCCTACCTGCTTGGCGAGGCCCACCCGGCCGGCAAGCGCTTAGTCGACGTGCAGCGCTGCGTGCGCACGGGCGACATTGACGAAGTGGGCGACGCCACGCACCTGACGATGTTCGAGATGCTCGGCAACTGGAGCCTGGGCGACTACTTCAAGAAGGAGGCCATTGAGTGGAGCTACGAGTTTTTAACCTCGCCCCAGTGGCTCGGTCTCGATGTGAATCGCCTGGCGGTGTCAGTGTTCGCTGGCGATGCCGACGCACCGTTTGACGAGGAGGCATTCAAAATTTGGCAAGCACTCGGCATTCCTGTCGCCCGCATCGCCAAGTTGCCCAAAAAGAACAACTGGTGGGGACCGGCCGGCGTCACCGGCCCCTGCGGTCCCGATACGGAAATCTTCTACTGGACGGGCGATCCTAAAGACACGCCCGCGTCGTTCAACGACGACCATCCGCTCTGGGTAGAAATCTGGAACAACGTGTTCATGCAGTACAACAAGGACGAACACGGCGCATTTGTACCCTTGAAGCAGCAAAACGTGGATACCGGCATGGGCCTGGAGCGCATCAGTGCCGTTATGCAAGGCGTGAGCAACGTCTACGACACCGACCGTATGCGACCGCTGCTTGAAGCAGCCGTACCCGACACCACCGACCTCAACGCCCCAACCGATCTTGGGCGTGAGTTCACGCGGCATGCGCGCATCATCACCGATCACCTGAAGGCCGCCACATTCATGATTGCCGACGGTGTCACACCGTCGAACGTCGACCAGGGCTATGTGCTGCGACGCCTCATCCGCCGCGCCATCCGCTCGCTGCGCTGGCTCTACGTGGAGCGCGACGCCGACTTCGACAAACAGCCCTACTGCTCGCCTTTCGCGCTGAAGGTGATCGACCAGTACGCAACGACCTACCCTATGCTGCTGGAACACCGCGAACGGATCGTGGCTGCCTTGGATAAAGAGGAAACGCAGTTTAAGAAGACCCTCCAAGAAGGGCTGAAGCACCTGTCGAAGGCCATCGAAAAAGCTCAGGGCACCATCGACGGCCAGAGCGCTTTTCACCTGTACGACACCTACGGCTTCCCCATCGAACTCACCAAAGAGATGGCCGCCGAGCAGAAGCTGACGGTGGATGAAGATGGCTTCCAGAAGGCCTTTGAGGCGCACCAGGCGCTCAGCCGCGCCGGCGCCGAGCAGAAGTTCAAGGGCGGCCTGGCCGACAACGGCGCCGAGACGACCAAACTCCACACCGCCACGCACCTGCTGAACGCCGCGCTTAAGAAAGTACTCGGCCCGCAGATCCAGCAGAAGGGGTCGAACATCACGGCCGAGCGCCTGCGCTTCGACTTCAACTACGACGGCAAGATGACGCCCGAGCAGATCGCCGAGACCGAGCGACTGGTGAACGAGCAGATCGAGCTGGATCTGCCGATCGCCTTCCACCTGACGACGGTGGAGGGTGCCAAGGAGGAAGGAGCCGTGGGCGTGTTCGACGACCGCTACGGCAGCGAAGTGAAGGTGTACGCCATCGGCGACGGCAACTTTTCGAAGGAAATCTGCGGCGGACCGCACGTGGCCCGCACCGGCATGCTGGGATCGTTCAAGATTCAAAAAGAGGAAAGTTCCTCCGCCGGTGTGCGCCGCATTAAGGCCGTAGTCTTGGGCGGCCCAGCCGAGATCGAGACGGCCGGTCCCCGCTAACCATGCTGGCGACACTCCTCCTGTCGGCCGGACTGCTCCTGGCTCCGACGGCGCAGGCGGCCACCGACGTGGCCCAGTGGAATTTCGCCACGCAAGGTTTGCAGGGCTGGCAGATGACCGAGCAAGTGCAGACGCAAGCGGATGGTGACGGGCTGATTGTCCATGCGCCGCAGGACACCGTCCTGCTCTGGACGCTGCCACCACGCGCCGTAGTGGATGCCATGCTGCTACGGGGCATGGGCGACGGTGATGTGCCGCTCATGCTCGTGTGGCACGAAACAGGCGCCCCTGCCAGTGCCTTTCAGCAGTTTCCCGTCACGCTCGATGCGAAAAAAGAGGCCCTGGCGGTCGGCCTCAGCGATCTGCCGCACTTCCCGCGCTCCATCGACCGTTTCGGCCTACGACTACCGGCGGGCAGCACGGTTTTTCTGCAATCATTGGCGCTGACGCGCACCGACAACAGTGAACGATTCGGTCTGTGGTGGCAGAGCTTCTGGACTTTCGACGCCATCTCCATGCGGACAATTAACTTCCTCTGGGGGCCGCGACTGGCCTCAAGCGAGGCCACCCTACAGACGCTCTATCAGACCGAACCGGCCGGAGGCGCCACGGCCAATTGGTTCTTCTATGGACTAGCACTCATTGGGGCCGTGAGTGGTGGGTGGGTGGCGTGGCGTGGCAACCGTCGCCTGGGGGTGACCATCATGCTCTCAACGCTCGGCGGAGCCTGGCTCTTCTACGACCTGCGCATGTCCGCGGAACTACTGCATAACGCCTGGATCGAGCGGCAAGAGTGGGTCTTGGCACCGGCTGATGAACGCACCCTGCGCGACAGCGACGATGCCTTCCGCGTTCTGGAGGCACTGCCGTCACTCCTGGCCGACGAGCCGTATGCCCTGCTCTCCGTAGAGGGCTTCTCACAAAACTTCTTCCGCTATGCCACCTACCCCGCCCTGCCTGTGACGGCGAGCGGCGCCCAGGCAGGCCTGCGTGACTGGGTGGTATTCCACCGTCCAGACATCACCGTCGGAAGCGGCGGCCTCATGGACAGTCATGGCCTCCTGACGCCGCCAGGAACGGTGGTTGCACGCTTCAGTCCGCGCAGCTTCCTCTTCCGCGTCACCCAGCCATGACACCGCTGCCCGCCCTCCTTATTGGCATCGCACTCCCCGCGCTCACGGGCTGGCTGACGGTGCGACTGTTAGAGCGACACGCCGCCGTGCTCTCCTGGCCCGAGCGCGCGGGCTACGCCCTGCTCCTTGGACCGATCGGGACGTTTTGGCTGATGAACATCCTCTCGGTGTGGGTGGGGATGCCACTAACGCTCATCACACTACTTGGCGGACAAATTACCTGCCTGGGCCTGGCAGCCGCGCTTGTCTGGCGGCAACGCCTATCCTGGCAAGCTGTGTCGGCACCCATCGCCCGTGACCCACAGCGATGGCTTCTACGAGGGCTCGGCATCGTGTTGGCACTGGCCGTACTCAAGCTGGCATTGGCTGGCAGCGTCCTCACGTTGCAGGTACCCACGTTCTTCGACGACGCACGCGACAACTGGAACCTGCGCGCAAAGATCATCGTTGAGACAGGACACATCCCGGTACAGATGCCCGGCGAAGATGGTACCGGTGGCGGCGTGGCGTCGTATCCATCAACGCTCCCACTCTTGAAGGCTTGGCTCGTCAGCTTGGCAGGTGGCTGGAGCGAAGCCCTCGTGAACGGGGTGCAACCCCTGTGGCTGCTTGCGGCGGGGTTACTCGTAGGCGGGAGTGTGGGGCGGCGACGCGGATCGGCCTGGGCGTTGGCGTCTCTGGTCGCCCTGCTGGGTCTACCACTGCTCAGCATCCACGCCCTGCACTCGTACGGCGACCTGATGATGGCTGCCCTGGCCGTCGCCGTGATTCTCGCCTGTTTCGAGGCCGACCGAGCCGAGAGCCGCGAAGGTTTCTTCGCCTGGCTGGGGCTGGGCATTGCCGCGGTCTCGCTTTTCCCGGGTTTGAAAAACGAAGGCTTGGTAGTGTTCTTCCCGTCGGGACTCCTGCTCTTGGGATGGGTACTCTGGCGCAGCCTGCGCCGCGGCGACAGTTCCATGAGCGACAGTGGCCGGGCGCTTTTGGCCATGGCGGGCGCGGCGGCGGTAACCACCCTGCCTTGGTTAGCCTTCAAATGGGCGCAGGGCCTCACGTTCGGTAATGCCCATGCCATCGGCGAGACAAGCCTGGCCTGGCAAGCCGGCGTACCTGCGGCCATCGCCTACCACTTATTTTCGCAGGGCAACTGGCTCTTACTCCCGGGCCTTAGCCTCACGCTGCTTCTTCTGCGGTGGCGACGCGCGTTTGGCCCCTATGTGGTGCTCACGGGTTCCTGCCTCTGGATCTTCGCCGCCCTGAGCGGTCTCTTCTTGGTAAGTACGGATCTGGGGCATGAAGCGCTCAAACAGACGGGCTACGGACGCGCGATGGTCCAAGTGTCCGTGGCCTGGACGCTACTTGTCTTCTTGCTCTTGCCCGACCCGCGCACAGAAGACTGAACGGTTGCGCAGAGCCCAGCTTCGCATCCTGGCGGCATTCCCTCGCCGCAAGCGCCAGGAGTATCGTGCATGCCGATGCCACGCTACGCCGCCTTCCTCGGAAACCAACCCCTCCTCAGCCTGAGCGAACTGCACGCAGTGCTGCCCGACTTGTCGGCTGCCCGCTTGGCCAGCCGTTCGACGGCCATCTTTCAAACTGACCGACCGATTGATCCCGCCGAGCTGAAGACATGGGGCGGTACGGTGGTGCTGGCTGAGGAAATCGCCCCCGATTCGCAGCCGGCGGCCGTGCCGGGGCTGTTAGCGACGGTGCTCAAGGGCAAGACGGGAAAACTGACCTTCGCCCTTCGCGCCGACGGCCTTCCGCCAGACACCATTCGGCGACTATACCGCAGCTGCAAAGACGCACTGAAGCAAGCAGGGTCGCCCTCGCGCTACGTTGGCACCGAGCGCCAGCCCGCGGCCACCGCCCTCCTGCGCGATGCAGGGTTGCTCACTGGCGATGGCGGCGCTGAGATTGTGCTCATCCGCGATGGCAAAAAGCTGTGGGTCGGTCGGACCATCGCTGCGCAGGATCCGGACGCCTATACCGAGCGCGACATGCACAAACCCATCCGCGACACGCGCTCGGGCCTGCTACCGCCTAAGCTTGCCCAGATCTTGCTGAATTTCGGCTGGATGCTCGTTGGCGGACGCGAACGTCAGGGCCAGCTCACGGTCTACGATCCGTTCTGCGGAACGGGCGTGATTCCCATCGAGATCCTGCTGCGCGGCTGGGCCGTGCTCGGCAGCGACCTATCGCAAAAGGCGGTTGACGGCACCGAGACAAACATCGAGTGGCTCCGCAAAACCATGAAGATCAAAAAGTCGGACGCGCCCTCAACCGTGTGGAAGCAAGATGCGCGCAAGCCTTTCAAACTGCCGTCCAAGCCCGACTTAGTGGTGAGCGAAACCACGCTCGGCCCCGCCCTAACCGCTCGCCCGACGGCCGCCGACGCCAAGAAGTTCTGCGCCGAAGCCGACGAACTAGAAACCGAGTTTCTGCAAAATGCTGCGGCCGCGCTACCCGGCGTGCCGTTGGCCATCACTTGGCCCGTCTGGTATCTCAAGAGCGGCGACGTCCGATTGGAGAAGACGTGGAAGAACCTGGCCAAGCTCGGCTATCGGGCCGTGCCCGCACCCGGCCTGCCCGTGGGCGAACTGGAGCGACCGACCATCGTCTATCGCCGCGGCGACCAATTCGTGGGCCGTGAGATCGTGCTGTTAACCCCACTGCATTGACATGTTTTCCCGCTGGTTTTCCACCATCGGTAAGACCGCGCTGATCGCCTTCCTTTCCTGGCAGTTCACGACCATCACGGTCTCCGCCTTGCCCGATCGCTCCACCTTTCCCTGGGTGCAGACACTGCGGGCCGACCTACTGCCGTGGACGGACCCGTATGCCTACTGGTTCGGCCAGTGGCAGAACTGGGGTATGTTCTCCGAAAGCTCCGTCGCGCGCGTCTTCAAACACAACTATCAAATGTGGGACGAAGAGTCACAGGCCTGGAAAACCATCGAGAAGCTGGGCTACCAGGAACTGCCGCTGACCATTTCTACCCATGAGACGGCGCTACTGCGCACGCTGGAGCCGGACTGGGTCTGGCCCTCGCGCGAACGCTACTTGCAATTGCAGTGTCCACGCCTGGGACTGGCACCCGGCACCTGGGTGCGCATGGGCTACGAATTCTTCGAGATGCCGCTGCAAGATGGCCAGGCCTTCGTGCCGGAGCGCTGGGACAACTGGGAGCCACAGTGGCAACCGTGGGAAGACCCCCATTGGACCAAATGCCCCGACCCATCCACACCCATGGATACCTGGGCCGTCCCCCAGGGTGACACCGCCGCATGACCCTCCTACCGCATGATCTTCGCCGGCCTTTCCAAGCAGTGCACGACTGGCTATTCCAGCGTGTGAGCGCTGTGCCGTTTGGGTTGGTGCGGATTGGCTGGGCGGTGGCTGGGCTACTGACGATGCTCCCGCAGGCCAGTCGTGTATGGCTCTTCTATTCGGACCAAGGTGTCTTTCCGCCCGAGTGGGCTGGCAGCTACGCCCGCGAACTGTATCGCTTCACGCTCCTGACGTATGTCCACGACGCCTGGGCGGTACAACTGCTCTTCTGGCTGTTCATTTTGTCGTTGGCGTGCATGGCGGTGGGCTACCGCACCCGACTGGCGACCATCGTGAGCGTGGTGCTCATGATGAGCTTTCAAGAACACTCCTATGCCGTGTTCGCGGGCGGCGACAGCGTACTGCGCCTGACAGGCTTCATTCTAATGCTGTCGCCGGGCATCGGCGCCGTATCGGTGGATCGACTGCTCAAACAGGAGCACGTTTGGCTCACTGAGAAGCGCACGCTGCCACGCCTCACCATGCCCGCCTGGCCACGCCTGTGGCTCACATGGCAAATGGTACTCATTTACGTGACCGCTGGGTGGTACAAGTTACTCGACCCAATGTGGCGCAACGGCAGCGGAACGGTAGCCTCGATGAGTCATGTGGAATTTGCCCGCTTCGGTAGTGGAGTGTGGGACGTGGTCGCCTATTTCTCCGTGCCGCTCTCGTGGGGAACCATCGCCTGGCAACTGTCATGGCTGGTCTTCCTGGTACCACTTTCGGCCAGGCGGCGATTGCCAGGATGGCTGCGACACTACCGTCTGGCCATGCTGGCCGTGGGCGTAGTCTTCCATCTCACGATCTTGCTTTTGATGGACGCCGGCATCTTCAGCATCGCGATGATGGCGATCTACTTAGGCATCTTAGACCAAGACGACTACGACGCCCTGAGTCGCGGCATCAACCGCTTGGGCAAATGGCAGGGGCGCATCGCCGTGCTCTACGACGGCCACTGCTCATTTTGCCGCCGCACGGTGCTGCCCTTACTGCTGGGCGACTGGCTTGGACGCATCACTCTGGTGGACTTTCAGGACGAACCCGCCCGCCGGGCCGCAGCACCCGACATTACCAAGAGTGCCTTGGACCAAGCTCTGCACGTTCGCTTCCCCGATGGCCGAACAGGCGCCGGGTTCGACGGCATCAGAATGCTGGCCTGGCATCTGCCCTGGCTCTGGCCGACGCTCCCCTTCTTCTATGTGCCGGGTGCTGCGGTGCTGGGGCGCTTGGGATACAGGAAAGTGGCCGAGAATCGCCATTGCCTGATTGGGGGCAAAGGAAAGTGCCGGTAATCGAGTCAAAGAGGCGTTGCATTGCCCCTTTTGGTTGGTAGACTCGGCTGGCCGCCGGTTACAGCGGCGTGTCTTTCCATCACCGGTTTCCGCCACATACGAACGCCGATTCCTCGGTAGCTCAGCGCCTAGCCTGCGAAGCAGGCATCAGCAAAAAGAGCTGCTCGGGGTCGATCATTCTTTTCCACCATCGTTCCCTATTCCTCGGTAGCTCAGCGGTAGAGCAGGTCGCTGTTAACGACAAGGTCCCTGGTTCGAATCCAGGCCGAGGAGCCATTCCAAATTGAACGACACGTTCAGAAGTAGGTACTTTCTTCTGTAGGGAGAGGCTTTTGAGTTCGAATAATCTCAAGGGGAATGGGGGCTATCTATAACTCGAGCTTCATCAATTCCGTGCGGAGCATTTTTATCGTTTTGGACGAGCACATAAAATTGCCCTGTCCGCCGAGGCGACAGGGCAGCCCTTTGTCATGGGCGTTTGTACAATATGACCACCGAGAGGCCTAGGCCAGTGGCTGTTGCACCCCCTGCCAACACAATGATGACGGGGTTGTAGTTGAGCGAGAAATACGTGGTCGCGGCCGCCATCGATCCGGTCATGAATGCAGCCATATACAGAGGCGATCGGCGGCCGTCGCGCTTCTCCCACCAGAGCGGCAATGCGGAAATCAGCAGACCCGGAAAGAACACTGCGAACTTGTACTTGATCATCGCTTTGTCATCCGGTGGATAGCCACCGAGGTAGGCGGTTACTAGGAACGTCACGAAAATCAGCAGCGTTGCGAGAGACCAAGGCGCCACCGTACGCATTATCATTACTCCATGTAGTCAAAGAGCATTCCCCCTGTTCTGGAACATCCAGAACAGGGGGAATGCTACCACAATCCAATGCACATACGGCATGGGGCTTTCATTTCTAAATTGCAGAGCAAACGTCACTTCGAATCTCTGCCAGGTCTCGGTAATCTCAGCTCTCGCCTGGCCCAGTAATCCAAGCCACTCATCCGCCACCCCACACAGAAACAG
>CAZYNU010000031.1:0-12929 GCA_964648045.1 uncultured Candidatus Peribacteria bacterium | reverse complement strand
AGATCAATACCTGCTTCAGTCTTTAAGTGAGAATGACCTATGTATATAATACAACATTATTAATATTTGTAAATAATTCATAGGCAAAAACCGGTGAGATTGGTAGCCCCGGTAGGAATTGAACCTACATCCACCCCTTAGGACGGGGTTGTTCTATCCGTTGAACTACAGGGCCGTGGCCCGAGTATATACTCCCGTCCGATGAACAAACGCCTCCTGACCGTCGTCGGCATCGTCGTGGCTACCGCCCTCTTGAGCGCGCTCATGCTCTCGGTGCAGGAGGACGACCACCACGCCGACGATCCGCCCAAGACCGACGCCTACGGCCTTGCCGAGGAGAACCTGCACGAGATCCTGGAGGAGAAAGGCGTCCGCGCCGCGCTCGACGAACTAACACGCATCGCCAAGAGCGACACCGAGTTGGCGGGACAGTGCCACGGCCTGGCGCACGGCATCGGCCACGAGGCGCTAGAGCACGAGGGCTTTGAGAAGGCGCTCACCTTCGAGGACGACATCTGCGGCTCGGGCTACCTGCACGGCGTGATTGAGTCGCACTTCGCCGAGACGCCGGAGGACAAGATCCCAGCACTCTTCGCCAAGACCTGCCCGCCGCAGAGCGGCAAGTGCTTCCACGGCCTGGGCCACGGCGCGATGGCCGTCTACGACAACGACATCGAGCGAAGCCTCGTCCTCTGCCACTCACTGAAGGAGGGATTCCAGAAGATCCAGTGCGCCGAGGGCGTCTTCATGGAGCACTTCGCCTCCGACGGCTCCGCGCACCCGTCGGCGCTGCTGGACCCCGAGGATCCCTACAAGGCCTGCCGCGGCCAGAGCGACGCCGACCGCGGCGTCTGCGCCTTCTACGCCCCGCGCTACCTGCTGCGCCTCAACCCCGGCGCCTACGCCGAGGCCGTCGACTGGTGCCGCCTCATCGACGAACCGAGCCAGCCCGCCTGCATTAAGGGCATCGGCAGCGCCGCCATGAAGGAGCACGTCGGCGATCCGGAGATCGCCATCGCCGCCTGCGCCGAACTGACGGGCGTTGACCACACGCTCTGCGTTGAAGGACTGGTCAGCTACACCATCGTCCACTTCGCCTCGGCCGAGAAAGGCCGCGCCCTCTGCCCGTCGCTACCCGCCGCCGACCGGGCTGCCTGCGAGCGCATTAGCGCCCAGAGCGAACCGTTCTATGGCGAGTAACACATAGAAAGCACCCCGATGCGAACATTGGGGCGCCGATGGAAATCTTACGATTCCCGCTTATTGAACCAAGACTGACAATGGCGACAAGTTTGGACGTGCCGCTCTTCGGCGGCTGTCGGGAGATCCTCACCGAGGACGATTTGCGCTAAGCGCGAAAAACTGAGACAGGCAGACGCCACTCGCCGGTCCCGGCTCTCTTGGTACAATCGCTCGACCTCCTCTTCGAGGATCAAGCGCTGAAGAGCCCTGTCAAACACAGTATGAAATTCTTCAGATATGAATGGTCTCGCATAGCTGAGGCAAATAGCACGCGCCCATCTTTCAGCATGCACTTCATACGACATTGGAGATCTCCATAGAATATTTCCCTGCAAAAACCAGTCGGTGAAATACCGATGTTGGTGAAAAGATCTATTTATTATTTTAGAACAAAATAAATTAAAGTCTATTTACGAAGAGAGGGGTCCGGTTCACTTGACCTCTTCAGAGGCTTTCCGTAGAATCACCGGGCTCTTCTCCTGACGGCCTTCGCCGCCAGGCTTGCCCAAAGAAGCCTATGCCCCACATCCTCAAGAACGAGGACGCCCGTCTCTACGAGTTCTGCGTCCTGTATCCGTACCCGATGCCCCAGAAGGACGAAGCCGCTCTCCTCAAGGAGATCGACTCCATCTTCGCCGAGGCCGGCGCCACCATGGTCTCCAAGGACCCGTGGGGCCGCCGCGGTCTCGCCTACCCGATCGGTGGCTACACCGAGGGCGTCTACGTTATCTACTACGTCGAGATGCTCCCGGCCAAGCTGGCCGAGGTCGACCAGGCCCTCAAGATTACGAAGGGCCTCCTGCGCCACATGGCCGTGAAGCCCCCGAAGAACTACGAGATCGTCTCGTACGCCAAGCGCTACGAGGAATGGCTGGAGCGCCGCCACGTCGAAGATCAGGAGCGCGAGAACGAGAAGACTCGCCGCATCGAGGAGCGCGTTGTGGAGAAGGCCAAGCGCGACGCCAAGCGCACCGAGGTTGTTCGCAAGAAGCCTGCCGAAAAGAAGGCCGCAAGCGGCGACGTTGATCAGCAGCTCGATAAGCTTCTGTCGTCCGACACACTCGACATCTGATTCCACTCACGATTCCCCCCGCCCCCATGTCCGCCCCCAAGAAGAATCAGTCCTACGGCCAGCAGCAGAAGCAGCAGCGCGGCGACCCGCGTCTGAAGTCCTGCCCCTTTGCAGCGAAGAATATTCCGTATATCGACTATAAGGACTACCCCACGATGAAGCCCTACATCGACTACTTCGGCAACATTCGCGCCAAGTACTACACCGGCGTATCGCTGAAGTACCAGAAGATGCTCCGCCAGGCCGTCGAGCGCGCCCGCTTCATGGGCATGCTCGCCTACCGCAAGTGAGCGATTTCCATCACCTCCCAGAAAAAGAGGGCTTCGGCCCTCTTTTTTGTTCCATAGCTCGCCCACGCTTCGCCTCCGGCGCACGGTGGCGTCTTTGCCTGCGGAGGGGTGCGCGCCGGCCGGGGGTGAAGGGGCACGAAGGATATTTCCTCCTTTGGGAGGGCTTCACGATGAAGCAGAACCATGGAGGAGGCTCGGCGCGCCAGCGCTTTTTGCTCCACTTTTTGTCGCGCCTGACAAAAAGTGGAAATCACTCTTTCCACGTGAGCATCCTGCTCATGGTGTAGTTCCAAGCCGCTGCCAAACCCGCGCCGGCGACGAGGGCGGTGAGTTCGTGGTAGCCGCGCAAGAGCAGCAGGGTGCTGACGGCGGTATTGGCCAAGGCGCCGAGCGCGCAGGCAGCGTGATAGGTCACCAAGCCCCAGAGCAGCCGCCAGCCTTTGAGGCGGGCGCGCTTAAACGTCCAGAGGTTGTTCAAAAGGAAGTTGAAAAGAATCGAAGCCTCGATGGCGATGAGCAGCGCGGTCGTAGCACCCAAATACGTCGGCTGCAGTGTGGCAGGCCAAAGCGCGGAGACCAGACGGAAGGCCGCCAGGTTTACAAGCACGCCAAGTGCGCCGACAAGCAGGTATTTCACCAAGATAAGCGGGAAGACGCGACCCACAGTCAGGTCATAGAGCGACTCCAAAAACTCCACCTCCACCTTGAGCGACATCTTACTCACGCCAGCGCGGCGCTCACGAAAGGTGTAGGGCCGCTCGGCCAGGCGTGCGCCCTTGGGCAGGTGCACGAGCACTTCCATCAACAATTTGAAGCCCTTGGGACGCAAGTTCCGCACCACACGCTCAAACGCATCGCGCCGAACAACGAAGAAGCCGCTCATTGGGTCGGTGACAGGGCTCGGACAGAGCAAGCCCGTCAGCCAGGTGGCGGCCCTGCTCAGGGCCAAGCGACTGCCGCCCCAGGTACCAGTACTACCGCCATCGATATACCGCGAGCCGATGGCCACCGCCGCGCCGTCGGCACAGGCCTGGGCCAAGGCGGGGAGGATCGAGAGGTCGTGCTGTCCGTCGGCATCGGCCACGGCGAGCACGTCGCCGCGCCCGGCCAGCCAACCCTCGATTACGGCCGAGGAGAGGCCGCGCCGCCCCACGCGCCGGATGACGCGGAGCCATGGGTACGTATGAATCAAGCCGCGAGCCACGGCAGCCGTGCCGTCGGGCGAGTCGTCGTCGACGATGATCACCTCAAAGTCCTGACCGCGCAGCGCCGCCTCAATCTCCGGCAAGATGATCGGCAGGCTCTCGGTCTCTTTGTAGGTGGGCAGGACGAGGGTAAGCATGGATGGTGTGGTTCGCTGGATTGCGGACACAGATAGGCTACCATCCCCAGACATGCGCGTCTTGGTCACAGGCAGCAGCGGCACCATCGGAACTCGACTCTGCGAAACGTTACTAGCCAGCGGCCATGAGGTTCTTGGCATCGATCGGGTACCGAACAAGTGGCAGCCAGCCGTCCAAGCCGTCACACGCGTGATCGATATGCTCGACCAGGACGCCGTCGAGGCTTTGCCGGGCGACTTCGACGCCATCGTGCACTTGGCCGCCAACGCCCGCGTCTACGAGTTGGTCCAGCATCCCGACCGCGCTTTTGAGAACATCGTCACCACCTACCACGCCCTGGAATTCGCCCGCAAGAAGGGCATCAAGCGCTTCGTCTTCGCCTCGTCGCGCGAGACCTACGGCAACATCGGGGCTGACCGTTACACCGAAGACCTGGTGCGCGTGGGCAATTGCGAGAGCCCCTACACCGCCAGTAAGTTCGCCGGCGAGGCAATGGTAGAGGGCTACCGCCGCTGCTACGGCATCGACCAGGTGATTCTGCGCTTCAGCAACGTGTACGGCATGTACGACGACTCGGAACGCCTCATCCCCGAGTACTTCCGCCGCGCACGCGCCGGGCGCGAGCTGCCGGTCTTCGGCGTCGAGAAATGCCTCGACTTCACATATGTGGACGACACCGTACAGGGCATTCTGCTCACGCTCGAGAAGTTCGATACCGCCAAGAACGACACCTACAACATCGCCTACGGCCAGGGCACGACCATCCTGCACGTCGCCGAGCGCATGAAGGAGCTGCTCAAGTCGCAATCCCCCGTCGCCATCGGCCAGTCGCGCACGGGCGAGATCTTCCGCTATGTCGCCGACATCTCGAAGGCCCAGCGCGTGCTTGGCTACGCGCCGGTGACGCCGCTCGACCGCGGCGTGGAGAAGGCGGTGGAGTGGTACTCGGCGAACTTGCCCAAGTAAAAATTGAGCGGAGGCCGGGTGGCATCCGCTCGGGTTGGTCACTGATCATCATCCTCGGCCGGCTTTTGCGGCTCGCCTCCAATCTCGTAGTCGACCGTCAGGTCGATCGGGATCTTGGCCGCCCGGTGGCGGTTGCGGCTGGTGGGATCGGGCACATGGACCCGCAACCCGAGCGACACGCGTTGTCTCGGCGGGATTTCGCAGCCCGCCAGGACGACAAGTGAGCAGATGACCGACGCTTTCAACCATCGCATGGCACGTCCTCCGTGAGACTTCCCAGCCGTTCCTCGGCTGGATAGATATTATAAAACTACTGTTAATTTATGCAATATCTAGGATATGGCCTCAGCTGGCCGCTTTCTCCTTCGCCTCGTGGTAGACCATGTCGAGGTTCACCTCCCAGAGGTTGGCCTTGTCGGTGCGGCCCGCGGCCAGGTTGTCGACGGCCACCATCGCCGTAAGCATCGAGTGGTCCTGGTTGTTGTAGCGGTGCATGCCGTTGCGACCGATGAGATACAGGTTCGGGATGCCCTCCACAAATTCGCGCACCAGGTGCAGCTCGGTGTAGGTGCCCCAATAGGCGGGGTAGGCCTTGCGCATGCGCAGCACGCAGGCGTCCAGCAAGTCCTCGCGACGCGCCAGGCCCACCTGCTCCATCTCGCGCACGCCGAGATCGATCAGCTCCTTGTCTGCCGTATTCCAGAGCGTGCCGCCCTCATTCACGAAGTACTCCAGTCCGATCCATTTCGCACTGCGGTCGGCCACCATGTATGGGCTCCAGTTATTGAAGAACTGCACACGTCCCACCTGCACGCCGTCATCTTGAATGTAAATCCACGTATCAGGTACGTCGGCCAAAGGCGCCGAGCCCTTCTCGCGCACGTGGAGCTTCTTCAGAAGCAGACCAACCGTCAGAAAGTCACGGTACTGCAGGCCGTCGGCCACGGCCTTCACGGCGGCGGGCGGCGGTGGATTCATCATGCCCATCAAATCGCGAATCGGCATAGTGGAGAAGAACACGTCGCACGCCTCCTCGATAACGGCGCCCGTGACGGTGTTCTCCAGTGTGGCCGAAACGACCTTGCCGTCCTTCAGCGTCACCCCGCGCACGCGCGTGGTCATGCGCACCTCGCCGCCGGCCCTCGCCACCTGGGCGGCCACCGTCTCCCACATTTGGCCCGGGCCGAATTTGGGGTAGAAGAAGCGCGTGATCAACGAGGTTTCGCGCTCCTGCTGCTTGCGCTCAGTCTCACTCGTGAGCAAGTCTTTCACGGCCTGGGTGACGGCACGCTTCAACGATAGACCTTTCACCCGCTGAGCACCCCAGTCGGCGCGGATCTCGCCGCACGTCACGCCCCAAACCTTCTCGGTGTAGCCGCGGAAGAACGTCTCGTAGAGACGGTCGCCGAAGCGATTTTTGTAGAAGGCGTCGAGGTAGGTCTCGTCCTTGAGCGGGAAGAGCTTGCGCTTGATGTACGAGAGTCCGATCAGGAACGTATTGAACAAACCCAGGCGCATCGCCACACGCATGGTGATGGCGATGGGGTACGGGAAGAAGCGCGAGTGGTAGAAGATGCGGCTCAGGCGCGGCCGCTGGAGCATGACGGCGTCCTCTTTCTCCGGATCAGGCACTGCGCGGCGCACAGTCACGGTCTTCTCTTCGCGGTGGATGATCTCGTCGCCGCTCTCGAGGCACTCGGGGCAGAGGCGCTTGAGTACGGCTTCGGTGGCTAGGTCGATCTCGTGGCCCTTGGCGGCGGTGTCGGCCGAGGGGTGACCCTGTAGCGGCAAGATGTTGAACCACCAATCCATGACGCGCTTCTCTTTGCTGAAGAAGCGGTGCCCACCGATATCGATGCGGTTACCCTTGTAGTTGTAGGTCTGGGCGATGCCGCCGATGGAATCGGTAGACTCGCAGACGATCGGATGAATGTCCGTCCGGGCCAGCAGTTCGTAGGCGGCTGTCAGGCCGGCGGGTCCGGCACCGGCGATGATCGCGATCTTCTTGCTCATGGCCGCCATCATACGCCGGACATCACTCGTATCGCACCGCAATCTCCGGCAACTTGGCAGTCACTTGGCAGTGGCGCGCGGCCACGAAGAAGTAGTCGCTCAGGCGATTCAAAAAGACGATCAGATCGGGGTGAATCTCCTCCACGCGCGAGAGTGAGACGGCCTCACGCTCGGCGCGGCGGCAGACGGTGCGACAGACGTGGAGCAAGGCCGTGGCGCGCGTGCCGCCGGGCAGCAGGAACGAATGCTGTTCGGGCAGCGTACGCTCCAGTTCCGCAATCCAGCCTTCCAGCTCCACCACGTCGGAGGGGCGGACGCGGGGCGCTGCCAAGGGGGCATCGGCGGGCGTGGCCAGATCGGACCCCACGCGAAAGAGGACGTGCTGCAGGCGCTCGCCGTGCTGGCGCAGGTCGTCGGGCAACTTCTCGGCCAGAGCAACGCCCAAACAAGCATTCAACTCATCAACGGTGCCGTAGGCGTGCAAACGGACGTCATCTTTCGAGACGCGCCGACCGCCGAAGAGACCGGTATCACCCCTGTCGCCGGTCTTGGTGACGACGCTCGCCATATCAGGGCAAGGGGAGGGCAATCACGTCGCGCACGATACGATCATGCAGTGGCTGCACCTCGGCCTCGGCCAGGGTGCGATCGGAAGCACGATAGGTCAGGCGAAGCGTCAGGTTGTAGCCGTCGTCGGCGCTGTCCTTGGGAGCGAAGGCATCGGCAACGTCCGCCGACTCCACGAGTGGATCGGCCGCACGCACGCGCTCAAGCAGGGCAGCCACGCCGGTGCGTGCAGAAGCCCTAACGGTCACGTCGTAGCTAATAGCAGGGAAGGTGCCGGCGGCAGTCACCTGGCGCGCGCGCAGCGGCGCAGCCAGCGCAGCCGAAAGATCAATCGTCGCGGCGGCGGAACGATCAGGCAAGCCAAAGGCAGCAATCACGGCGGGGTGCAGCTCGGCGACCACGCCCACCACGTCGCCGTTCAGACTCAGAGCGCCACTGCGTCCCGGGTGTGCCCAACCAGGTGCCGTCACCAAGGGGGATACAGACAACTCCTCACCGTCATTCTGCCAAAGCGCACGTAATTGGGCGCCAAGGAGCAGTGCCGGCAGCTCAACGAGAGACGGAGCTGAAGTAGGAATGCAGACCGTGGAAAGCTCCAGACGCTCCGCCGTTTTCTCACCACTCACGTGCGCGGCCTGAAAGGTCCAAAGCGGCTGCGTGCGACCAGGAAGCGTGCGGGCGGCGTGCTCGAGCAAGCGAGGCAGACCGCTCGGATGATGGAGCGACGTATCCTCGCCCAGCGGATTCTCCACGCGGGTGGCACCCGCCGGATCGACGCCGGCACGCGTGAGCAGCGTTGGACCAACCAGCGAGAGTGGGCAAACTTCGGTGGCACCGCGGGCGCACAAGCCGTCGCGAAGGCGATGCAATCGGGCGGGTCGGTCGGGCGCGCGTAACGCGGCGCTCGGCAGCACGGGGGCAATCTTGGCGTAGCCGTAGAGACGTCCGATCTCCTCGGCCAGGTCGACGGCGTTCTTCAGGTCGCGGCGGCGGTGCATGGGTGGACGGACCGAGAGCGCGTTGCCGCTGCCGGTTACGGTGCACTCAATATCGCGGAAGATGCGGCGAATATCGCGCGCGGGCACCTCGACGCCGAGCAGCGCGTGCAATTTCGGGATGGAGAGGCGAATGGCCGGCGTCTCGCCCAACTTGCCAAAGGCATGCAACGGTGAAGCCACCGCAGCATCTGGCACGTGCTCTAGCATCAACTCCAGCGCACGGGCAAAACCGCGCGCGGCGGCCTCGTCGGGAATCCCCTTCTCGTAGACCGTGCCGGCCTCGGTACGGTGACCGGTAGCCAGCATCGCGCGGCGAATGGGCCGCGGATCTACCACCGCGGCATGGAGCAGGATGCGCTTGGTGGTCTCTTTGGTGGAACTGCGCAGTCCACCCATGATACCAAGTAAGTCGAAGACGCCCTCATCATCGCTGATCACGATCGCCCCCTCGGGTAACTCCCGCTCCACGCCATCGAGCGTGACAATCTTTTCACCTGCCTTCGCCTCGCGCATGCGCATCGTCCCTTTAATATCGTCCAGGTCGAAGCTGTGAAGAGGCATGCCCGTCTCGGTGGCCACATAGTTCGTAATGTCGACCGGCAGGCTAACGGGGCGCCAGCCGGCGGCCACCAGGCGGCGGGCCATCCAGTCGGGCGTGCGACCAATGGCCGACACATCAATGGCGCAGCTGAAGTAGCGCGTGATGGCGTCGGTCTCGCAGACGGTATCGGCCGGCTCCCCTTTTTTAGGAAATTTCGGCAGCTTAGTCTCGGGCGATTTCTTCCACGTCCCCAACTCAAGCGCAACGCATTCGCGGGCAAAGCCGACGATCGAAAAGAGATCGGGCCGATGAGTGATGGCTGTGTTGGAAATCACAAAAACGACGTCGTCGAGACCCAAGGCCTGCTTGAGATCGGCCCCCACCGCAAACCCTTGGGCCGACAGATCGATAATGGGACGTTCGCCGTCAGCGGAAGACGGCGGGAAACGATCATCAAGCCCAATTTCCTCCGCCGCACAGATCATGCCGTCACTCTGTTCACCGCGGATGACGGCGGGTTCCAGCGTCACCTCTTCGCCACCGTGCCAGCGCACCGTCGTGCCCGAAGGCGCGAAAGCCACGAGCATGCCAGTCCGCAGATTGGTGCCACCACACACCACGCGCGTCACGCCCGAGCCGGTGTCGACATCGACCAAGCGCAAGCGATCGGCCTTGGGATGCGGGAGCAAGTTCTCGATGCGTCCCACCACCACGCCGTTTAGGTACTTGCCCTGTTGCTCCACATCGTCCACCTCGGCCGTGGCCAGGCTGAGGCGCTCGGCAATCGCCATGGGATCGGTGACGGTCCAATCGACGAAGTCGGAAAGCCAGGAAAGGGGGAGGCGCATAGCGAAGAAAGGGTAGCGCAGTCAGACGCTCACCACCACGGCGTCAGCCACTCAAACACGGCCAGCACGGCGCCGCTGATGCCAAAGACCCAGTCGCTCAACAATGGCAATGCAAGGAAGTCGCCAGCCAAGATGAGCACGAGCAGCACGTACGGCCCGCGCATGAGGAATTCGTCGTAGAGGTCGGCCCAATTCAGGGGGACGAAGGGCTGCAAGATCTTGCTGCCGTCGAGCGGGGCGATAGGCAGCAGGTTAAAGGCCATGAGCGCCAGATTCACAAAAATGGAATGACGGAGAAATTGCAGCAACACGGCCAAAAACGGATTGGCTACACCGTTGCCGTCCATGAGCGCCATTAACTGCACATCACTCAGGGCCGGGGCCACGGCCGCCAGAGCCAAATACGCCACAGCCGCCAGCACCAAGTTGCTCGCCGGACCGGCCAGGGCTACCAGCGCCATATCGCGGATGGGATGGCGGAGGTAGCGCGGGTCCACCGGCACGGGCTTGGCCCAGCCGAAGCCAACCGTCAGGAACAGGATGCTTCCCAGCAGGTCGAGGTGAGCGAGTGGATTGAGGGTGAGACGCCCCATAATCTCGGCCGTACGGTCACCCAGGCGCTTGGCGGCGAAGGCGTGGGCGGCCTCGTGGACGGTAATGGCCGCCAGGGCGGCCAAGAGGTAGGTGGGCTGGAGAAAGCTAAGGAAGGGCACGCGGTCATCATACCTGGTCTCCAAAATGGCATGTCGGAATCATTTGACCTTTTTCAAAACCATGGGTACTCTCGCGGTCCGATGGCTCATCGCTGCTCCAAGACCGGCAAAGGAACCGCATTCGGCAACACCCGCAGCCACTCGCTGCGCGCCAGCCGCCGCACCTTTAAGGCCAACATCCAGAAGAAGCGCGTCTTCGACCCGAAGACCGGCTCGTTTGTGACCATGAAGGTCGCTACAAGCTACCTGCGCACGCTCGCCAAGCGTCTGCAGGCCGGCCGCTCCATCTGACACCCATGCCGAACGTCCCGCCCTCTTCTGAAGGCGGTGTCGAAATCCCCCGCCGCGAATTGGTCGCGGCCGTCATCGTGCGCGCCGGCGCGCTCTTGCTCGTGACCAACATCAAGTACGGCATCCGCCTGGAGTTCCCGGGCGGCAAGGTGGAGTCCGGTGAAGATCTGGAAGCGGCCATTTTGCGCGAGATCCAGGAGGAGATCGGCTGCACGGCCAAGGTAACAGGCCGCCTGGAGGATTTCGAGACTGAGTCGGTGGAGGGAAAGTTCGTCGTGAAGAACCTCGTCTGCGAGATTGAAGGCGAGCCGGAGGAAGGCCGCGAACCCACCAAGATCGGCCCCATCCGCTGGTACTCGTTCGCCGACCTGCAGGCGCTCGCCGGCGAGGATCCCTGCCTGCTCGCCCCCAACGTGGTGGCCATGCTCGGGGTCTTCGAGCGAATGCTGGCCCAAAAGGCCGATTGACGGGATTCCGTCCTGGTGTTTGGTCTGTTACACTCTCGCTCGCTCTTTCGGTTCCGTCGTTCCCAACAGTGGAGAGGTCGCATAGTGGCCTAGTGCGCGCGCTTGGAAAGCGCGTAGACCTGAAAGGGTCTCGGGAGTTCGAATCTCCCCCTCTCCGCCAGTCTTACTTTCAAACAATCACCGCACAAAAAAGCGGGCGCCCAGATCGCGCTTGGGATTTGGCGATAAGGAGTAGGATGCGAAATTAGATCCTTTCCCCATCACCGTAGGAGAGTCGTCATGCGCACCCTCGCCATCGCGCTCCTCCTCGCCGCCACCGTGACGGCCCAGGAGGAGAAGAAATCTGAACCGATGCAAAATAAGCCGCTCGTGAAGCTCCTCACCGAGCTGAAGTCGTCGAAGAATCGAGCGGAGACACTCAAGGACTTTGCCAAAGCGAACGCGCCGTTGGAAAAAGAGACCGAGGCGTTCATCGTCCAGCTAACGAAGCCGAACGAAGCGGCTGCATACGGCACCTACGCCGAGGCCTGGCTCAAGGCTAAACGTCTGCCCGAAGCCAAGGCGGCCCTCGATGTAACCGAAGCCATCTGCCATGACAACGCCCGATCACTGGACCAAGGTACCGGCTATTTCGGAGCGGCGTTCATGGCCGACGACTTCAAACAGCTGGCCGATTGGCGACTCGCCCTTGGACAAAAGGCCGACGCCCGCCATCTCTACATTCGAGCGGCGGACTGCTACCGGCGCCAGCAGCACTACCACATCGCCCAGGGAAGGCCCGACGCGAATAAGGTGGTATTGAAAGAGATCACCGAAACACTGGACCGCATCCAGTCCGAGAAATAGCCGTTCCCATTCTCACCCCCTCCGACCGCGGAGGGGCTTTTTAGGCCGCCTCAGCGCGAGCGCTTTTTTTGCCTGGGCACATTCTTCAGGCGCCGCACGAACAGCTCGAAGCCGCCATTGCCGTACTGCACCGCCCGTGAGGCACGCGTGATCTTGCTGATGCTGACTCCCAACCTCTCAGCAATGTCGCGCTGGGTGCGCCCAGCCAGCAGCTCACGCGCAATCTTCCAACGCAGTGCCAGTTCTTCAATTTCTTGCGGCGTCAGCAAATCTCCAAGTAGTCGCTTCACTTCACCGCCCGTGCGCGCGGCAGTGAGCAGCTTGGCAAGATCGTCGATCTGGGAGCGCTTTTGGGGCATGTCCTCGCAGTCTACCTCACCAGCTCATTTCTGGCATTCCGGGCAGTAGTGCGTGCCGCGACCGGCACAGACAACCTTCTTGATGACGCCCTTCTTGCAGCGCAAGCACTTCTCGCCGCCGCGGCCGTAGACGCGGAGCTTCTCCACGAAGCCGCCGCTCTTCCCGTCGGCGTCGGTGTAGCTGCGAAAGGTAGTGCCGCCCACGGCGATCGACTCCGCTATCACGTCGTCGCACGCTTGATGCAGCGCTTGCACCTCGGCCTTGGTGAGCGAGCCGGCGCGGCGCGTGGGCCGGACCTTGGCGCGGAAACAGGCTTCATCCACGTAGATGTTGCCGAGGCTTTCACCTTCATTGCGGACGCCGTCGCCATTG
>CAZYNU010000030.1:658-13502 GCA_964648045.1 uncultured Candidatus Peribacteria bacterium | reverse complement strand
ATTCAATTTCACCGGTCACGTCAGTAGTACGGATGTAGAACTGAGGCTTGTAACCCTTGAAGAACGGCGTGTGACGGCCACCTTCCTCTTTCGTGAGGATATACACCTCGGCGTCGAACTCGGTGTGAGGCTTGATGGAGCCTGGCTTGCAGAGCACCTGGCCGCGCTCAACGTCCTCGCGCTCAATGCCGCGGAGAAGCAGACCGACGTTGTCGCCGGCCATACCCTCGTCGAGAAGCTTGTGGAACATTTCAACGCCCGTGCAGACCGTCTTCTTGGTCTCGCGGATACCCACGATCTCGACTTCGTCGTTGATGTGGACCTTGCCGGACTCAATGCGACCCGTGACGACGGTGCCGCGGCCCTTGATGGAGAAGACGTCTTCAACAGACATAAGGAACGGCTTGTCCGTCTCGCGCTTGGGATCGGGGATGTAGGTGTCGAGAGCCTCGACGAGCTTCTTGATAGCCTCAACGCCCTCGGGCTTACCCTCCACGGCGGCCAGGGCCGAACCGCGGATGATCGGAGTCTTGTCGCCGGGGAAGCCGTACTTCGTGAGAAGTTCGCGGACTTCACTCTCCACAAGTTCGACGAGCTCGGGGTCCTTCACCATGTCGATCTTGTTGAGGAAGACGACGATGTAGGGGACGTTCACCTGGCGGGCGAGCAGGATGTGCTCACGCGTCTGGGGCATCGGGCCGTCGGCGGCGGAGCAGACGAGGATGGCACCGTCCATCTGGGCGGCACCCGTGATCATGTTCTTCACGTAGTCGGCGTGGCCGGGACAGTCGACGTGCGCGTAGTGGCGCGTGGCGGACTCGTACTCGACGTGCGCGGTGTTGATGGTGATACCGCGAGCGCGCTCTTCGGGAGCGTTGTCGATCATGGAGTAATCCTTCTTCTCGCCTTCCGGAGAGAAGTTCATCGACAGGGCGGCCGTGAGGGTCGTCTTGCCGTGGTCGACGTGGCCGATCGTGCCGACGTTCACGTGCGTCTTATTACGCTCAAACTTCTTCTGGTCAGCCATAGCTGGGAAGGGAAAAAGGGGTAGGGGGGCATGAAGGGGATATGCCACCCCTTCGAAAAAAGCTGCGATAGTGTAAGGAATGGAAGCGCCTTTCGTCAACATTCTTTTTGAGAGGTTCCGCAGAATGGCGAATGTTCTTCCGCGGGCCTCTCAAGCCTCGGCCAGCACGCCTTCACGTTGTAACTCCACCATGCGTCGGTACGAGTCGCAGGTTCGCAGCAACTCGTCGTGTGGCGCACAGGCGATCAACTTGCCTGCCTCCATCACGGCAATGCGGTCCATGGCGCGCACGGTCGACAGACGGTGCGCAATGACCACGGCGGTCCGTCCTTCGAGCAGTGAGGCGATGCCCTGCTGTACGGCGCGCTCGGTAAGCGAGTCGAGGGCACTGGTCGCTTCATCGAGGATGACGACTTTGGGGTTTTTAAGGATGGCGCGGGCGATGGCGAGTCGCTGGCGCTGGCCACCGGAGAGCTTCACGCCGCGTTCGCCGATCTCGGTGTTGTAGCCGTCGGCCAACTGGCTGATGAACTCGTGCGCGGCCGCGCGCTTCGCGGCGTCTTCCACGTCGGCCATCGATGCATCAGGGCGGCTGTAACGGATGTTCTCCAGCACCGTGGCGTTAAACATGATGTTCTCCTGCAGCACGAGGCCCACCTGTCGGCGCCACCAGGGCAAGTCGAGCTCCTTGAGATTATTGCCGTCTATAAGGATGGAACCGCTCGTCACGTCGTAGAAGCGGTTGAGCAGCGTGGCCACCGTCGACTTGCCGGCGCCCGACTGTCCCACCAGCGCGACGTGCTCGCCGGCCTTGATGGTGAGCGACAGTCCGGAGATAGCGGCGTTGGGGATGACGACCGGGGCCTCGCCTTCCGGCAGTTGGACGTGCTCGTGCTCGATGCCCGGCGAGATCTCGCCTTGGCAGTCGGGGCAGGTCTCGTGCGTTTGGCCGTGGTCCTTGGCCGGCTGCCCGGTGATCGGTGCGTCCTTTTTCTGGTAGCGGAACGAGACATTGTCGAACGTGATCTCGCCCTTGAGGTCGGTAATCGTGCGGCGGCCGGGCTGCAGGCCGTCCTCGGCAGCGCGCGCCGTCAGGCCGGCGGCCAGGCGCACCTTCGAGAGGCTCTTGCTCCACTGCGGCAGGGCGTTGGCCAAAATCTCGAACGGTGTCAGCACGCGGAAGAACGAACTCTGGAAGAAGGTGATGCCGCCCAGGCTGAGCACGCCCTCGGCGAAGAACATCACGCCGCCCGCCACGAGCAGGATGCGCGCGAGCATGAAGAAGTTGAGCGCTTCCAAGAATGCCCAGCTGCGGTTCACGAGCAGCTGCTTGTCCATCACGGACTGGAGCATGCCCTGCACCAAGCCCACCTCGTCGTTCTCGCGGCCGGACGACTTCACCGAGAAAATGTTCATGACCGCGTCGTAGGCGCGGCCGCCCGGCTTCACCCACTCCTTATTGGCTTCGTCCTGCAGGCGGGCGGTGCGGCGTGTGCCGAGCAGCACGGCCACAAAGTAGATCACGACCGTGACGAGCAGCACCAGCGCCAGCATCGGCTGGAGCTGCCAGCTCAAGATGAAGAAGGCGATCGAGGCCAGCGAGCTCGGCACGAGATCGATGATAATGCGGAAGAGCGAGCCGAATTCGCCGCTACCCTCGTCGATCATGCGCATGGCCTCGCCCGTCTTCTGATCGGCATGGAAGCTGACCGGCAACTTGAGCGTATGGCTGTAGATGTCGTTATAGAGCTCAAGTTCGGCGAGCATGACGTACTTCCACTGCACGTATTTCTCCAGCGCCTGGCAGATCGAGATGGCAATGAAGAGTGCGCCCCAGATGGCGAAGAGCATCGCCAGGTCCACGTCGCCACCCTGCGCACGCAGCAACAACTGGTCCACGGCGTAGGCTGTGTAGACGGGCTCGGCTACCCATAAGGCCGAGAGCGTGGCGATGAGCAGTGCCATCAGCGCCGAAGAACCCGGGTGCCGACGGATGTGTCGCCAGAAAAGGCGGAGGAGGATCATCATGGAAAAAGAGGTAACCCCTCGGGTTCGGCGTATTGAACGCCTTTAGGCCCTTTCCTGTCACGGAAAACCGTTGGGATTTTTGCGAATCGGCCGTTTGCTATGCTTTTGCCTGTGCCGAAACCCGTCACCGACTCCGCCGCCATCGTCGGTTCTCTCATCGGTTGGTATGCCCGCCACCAGCGGACGCTGCCCTGGCGCGAACTTCCGGATGATGATTTGGATCATAAGGCCTATTTGGTACTTGTTTCCGAAGTGATGCTGCAACAGACGCAGGTATCACGTGTGATTATTTTGTATAAAAATTTTATACAAAAATTCCCGACAGCTATGCACTTGGCAGCTGCGACCAACGCCGACATTCTCTTGGCCTGGCGGGGTCTTGGCTACAACAGCCGGGCACTGCGGCTACGCGACGCTGCCCGAACCGTTGTCCGTAACTTGGGCGGTCGATTTCCACGCGATCTTTCAGGATTGATGGCCATCAAGGGTATTGGCCACTACACCGCTGCGGCCGTACTCAATTTCGCTTTCGGCCTCCCAATACCCTGCCTCGATACGAACATTCGCCGGATCGTCCACCGTGTTTTTGAGGGGCCGGAAACACCGAAAGGGGAGTGGCCTGTGTCCGACAAGGTGTTGCTGCAAAAGGAAGCAGCCCTGGTGGAGGCTATGCCGCCCAACCGTGGTGCCGAATTGCCGGCCATCCTCATGGATTTTGGATCGGCCGTCTGCACCAAGCGGTCGCCCGCCTGCCAGGCCTGTCCGCTCAAAAATGTTTGCCGCAGCGCCTCCGCGGTGCCAATTCCCATCAAGGGCGTGCGCCAGGCGAAGATTCTTAAGGAGCCCGGTCGTGTCATCAGCGGCAAATTTACTCCGAATCGATTGGTCCGCGGCCGCATTGTTGAGGCCTTACGCGATCATCCGCAGGGACTCGCTTTGGTTGCCCTGGGCCCCTACGCCGCCAGTGATTGGGATGCCTCTGGTGAGCAAGTGGCCTGGTTGGAAGCGATTCTGGAAAAATTAGTCGTAGATGACGTTATAAAAAGGCGTGGAAAGTCATTTATCATTGGTTAATACCTTCTTTTGTAATATATTTGACAAATATATATTTAAACGTAATATGCACATATCCTCCGCTGTTGGAGTGCGCGCTTGAGACGGGGATCGCGACCCTATCCAAGCCCCCCTCCCTCACCCGAGGATCCGGAGCGCTCGCCCCTTTGTCACTTGCATCAACCCCCCGCGGGGTCGATCGCAACCAAAGGAAAACGGCACCTAGCCGTCTCCGGTGAAACCCTCCACTCTGTGGAGCGGCCGCCAAGGCGAGAGGCAACACACCGGTGCGGAACCTGAGGTGTAACGCCTCCCAACGCACCATCGGGGCACAACGCCCCCAGCGCGAGACCCGCATCGGTCTCAAAACGCCGCTCCCCTCTGGGGAAGCGGCGTCCTTTTTATCTGGTGAAACAACGATTACTTGGCCAGTTCCTCCACGCGGCGCTCGCGGATGACGTTCACCTTGATGACGCCGGGATAGGTGAGTTCAGCCTCAATCTTACGGGCGATGTCGCGGCTGAGTTGGAGTTGCTGCAGGTCGTCGATCTTCTGAGTGTCCACGTAGACGCGAATCTCGCGGCCGGCCGAGAGGGCGAAGGCGCGGTTGACGCCGGCAAATGTCTTGGCGAGGTCTTCCAATTCCTTCAGACGGCGGAAGTACTCCTCGATCGACTCGCGGCGAGCGCCGGGGCGAGCACCAGAAATGGCGTCGGCCGCGGCAACCAAGAAGGCTTCGGGCGAAGTCATCGGGATATCCTCGTGGTGCGCGGCTACGGTGTGGATGACCTCGGGGCGGATTTTGAAGCGCTTGCAGATCTCCACGCCGATTTCGACGTGCGTGCCCGCCACCTCATGATCGAGCGCCTTGCCAATGTCGTGGAGGAGGCAGCCTTCCACTACCGTGCGTACGTCGGCGCCCATCTCCTCGGCGAGCATGCGGCCGATGTGGGCCATCTCCACCGAATGCTTGAGCACGTTCTGACCGTAGCTGGTGCGGAAGCGCAGGCGGCCGATGATCTTGAGCAGATCCTGGGGGTAACCCGTGATGCCCAGCTCGTCGACGGCGCGCTTGCCGAACTCGAGCATCATCTTGCCGACCTGCTCCTTTTGCTTGGCAACGATTTCTTCGATGCGTGCGGGCTGAATACGACCGTCTTGGATGAGTTTCTCCATCGAGAGCTTGGCCACGTAGCGGCGGGCCAGGTCGTAGCCGGAAATGACGATGGCGCCCGGGGTGTCGTCGATGATGACGTCGACGCCGGTAGCCGTCTCGAAGGCGTTGATGTTGCGCCCCTCCTTGCCGATGATTTTGCCCTTCACGTCGTCGCTCGGGAGCTGCACCACGGTAGCCGTCGATTCGGTAGCGGTCTCGGAGGCGTAGCGCTGCATGGCCTGGGCCATCAGGTTGCGCGCCTCGTCCTCGACGGACTCCATCATCTTCTCGCGTTCGGCCTTGATTTCCTTGGCGAAGTCCTCGGCGTATTCAACCTTCAATGCTTCCATCAATTGCTCTTTCGCCTTTTCGGCCGGCAGCTTGGCAACCGTCTCCAGGGCCTTGCGATGCTCGGCGGCGGCGGAACTGACCTCTTCCTTTAATCGGTCGATCTCAGCCTGGCGCACGGCGAGTGTTTCGCGCTGCCGCTCGTTCTCCGTCACTTTCTGGTCGAGCGATTTTTCCTTCTCTTCCACGCGCGCGCGATCCTTTTGCAGCGAGACCTCCAGTTCGTTGGCGCGGAGCTTGGCCTCGGTCAGAATTTCGGTCGCCTTGGCCTTAGCCTCAACCTCGGCCGATTTGATCTGGCTGCGGGCAGCATCAATGTGACCTTTGGTATCGCGGAGCTGCTGCTCGAGCGCGTTTAGCTCCTGCTGCTTGGCGTGCGAGAGCTGGCCCTCTTTGTTGAAGAGGAAGTAACCGGCACCAAGGCCCAAGAGAGCGCCGGCAATGAGTCCAAGAATGAGAGACATGGGATCAGGGGGAAGCGGATGCTGTGCTCGTCCAAAGCGGGAGTGGCCGCGCGCGACGTATCGATGGACTTCGCATCAATAGGGAGAGACTGCGCGAGGGCGGCCAGCGGGCGCGCCGCCGCGAAGACGGAGCGAACGTGGGCCAAGAACCAGGGCAGCAGGGCGAGCATCGGTGGACCGCGCGAGGCGGGGGACGGACCGCACTCTACACCGTCACGGGCGTCACTGCGAGATGTGAACAGACTCCAGAAGGTGTCGCAGTTCCGTCTGTCGCAGGAACAGGTGTTCTTATCGATTGTATGCCAAACAGTGGAAAAGGCGGCTGTCTTACCGCCGGTATGGCTGTGGTTCTCTCTCACACTGGGCGCATGCCGCTTCCCCTCGCCCTTGCTTTCACCCTGCTACTGGCAGCTCCTGTCTCCGCGTCCGCCCAGGCGGTCGTCTCGGAACTGGGGTGGGCTGGCAGTGACCTTTCGGCTGCCGACGAATGGCTGGAAATTGCACCGCTTTCGGCAACCGGTTCGCTTTCGCTCAGTGGCTGGACACTCCATGCGCTCACGTCGGCCGGTATGCAGAAGCTGCTCGATCTCGGTCCGGTGACACTTTCCGGCGCGGCGATTGTTGTGAGTAATTACGCCGAGACGCAATCACGTTTGCTTGTTGCCCCCGCAGTGGTGACAACCGCCGTCAGTCTGTCGAATACGGATCTGCGCCTAGAGCTGCGTCGTCCCGATGGAACTGTGGCCGACGAGGTGGTGCTCGGGTCGAAACCCGCGGGTTACACCGGCTCTCATGGCGATTTATGGGCCAGTGCTGAACGCATCGACCCCTGGCAGAGCGGGGCTAATCCGGCCAATTGGCGGTCCGCCGAGACAATGATTGGGTTGGATGACGGCAGTCCGATGCTTGGTACGCCGGGTCTGGTTCCCTGGCTCATTATTGGCGCCTCTTCTGGAGGGTCTGCAACGTCAGCTTCTTCCAGTAACGAGTCGGTCGCTTCTTCTGAGTCGTCATCTTCTTCGGTCGAGACGGGCAGCGGTGACATTCTCGATGGCGCGGTGCTCGCGCTGTCCTCGTCATCATCGTCTGCGGTGACGCCTGCAACTTCGTCATCGAGTGCGCCTCCCGCTTCTTCGTCATCGGCTGCGCCCGACGGCCTGGTGGGCGGATTCCGCATTACGGAGGTGATGGCCGATCCGCCCGGTTCCGATGACGGCGAGTGGGTGGAGGTTGGCAATCTGTCGGAGGTGCCACTGTCGGTGGAGGGTGTCTTGCTCCAACGTCGGGGCCTGTCGCGCACGTATCGTTTTGTGGAGATTTTTGGCACTGGCGCCACGTTCGCTCCTGGTGAGCATCGCGTGGTGTCGCGTGAACGCTCGTTGATCACTTTGCCGAATGCCGGTGGTGAGCTGTTGCTCACGCACGGCCAGACGCTCGTGGACAGTTTTACGTATCCTGCTGCAGACGAGGGTGTTAGCAGCGGTCTGCTAGATGGCGAGTTGGCCTTCTTCTGCGTACCTACGCCCGGCGAAGAGAATGTGCAGACGCTGCCGCGGGTTGGAATCTTGGTTCAAGGAGGGACGCTGACCGGCGTGGGCACCGTGAGTGTGAATGTGGCGGCGGACATGCCAGACATTCCCGGTGATAGCAGTTGTCGGGTCGATTTTGGCGATGGCGAAGCCTCGGAATCGTGTAATCCCGGCTCACATACATTTTCGCAGCCGGGTACGTATGACCTCGCTCTGACGGTGTCTACCCTGTGCGGGGTCATCCATGCCGATCCGCTCGTTGTCCATGTGGCCGAGGCGCAGGTCGATCAGACGGCGCCTGCTTCGTCGCGTTCGTCGGCAGCCGCGTCGTCCAAAAAGTCAACCGCCACTTCGTCGTCGAGCGAGGCTGGGCAGCGCTCCTGTTCGCCATCGGCAGCGACCGGGGTTTTCATTGCGGGAGCGCTGCCCAATCCCGCCGACGCCGACGAAGATTTTGAGGTGATTGTGCTGCGTTCGCTGAACGACGAGGCTGTCGATTTGTGCGGGTGGGTCTTGGACGACGGTCCAGAGGGTAGTAAGCCTTTCCGGTTGGACGGTCAGACCATTCCTGCTCATGGTGAATTGCGCCTACTCCGTCCTGTTACCGGCATTGCTCTAAATAATGACGGTGATGTGATTCGTCTCTTTCGTCCGGGTGATGCCATGGCGGTCTCGACCGTGGCATATGATACGTCCCGCGAAGATGAGTATGTCGGCCCACTCGCCCAGGCTGAGGTGACCGAAGTGGTGCTGTCTTTGGAGGACGAACACGTTGCCCAGCCCTGGGAACAGGAAAAAAGTCCCCCTTCGCATGCTGGGGTCGCCGCGGCTTCGGCTGCCCCCGGAGAGATCATAATCAATGAATTGATGAGTCACCCTCAGTCGGGTCAGCCGGAGTGGATTGAGCTGCGAAATCTCGCGGCGCGGACTGTGGATTTGTCTGGATGGACGCTCGACGACGCTCCGTCGGGCGGGAGCGCGCCCTGGCTCATTCCTCACGGCACGAGTATTGCGCCTCACGGCTACGCAGTTTTTCTGAAGACGGAGACCAAGTTATCGCTCAATGACAGTGGCGATCAGGTGGAGCTGCGTCGGGGGTCGCAGCTGCTTGATAGCGTGGAGCTGCCAGTACTGAAGACTGACATCGCCTATGCCCGTGAAGGCGAGGATGGCTGGTGCAAAACCGACCGACCGACACCCGGATCAGCCAATCTTTGCGCAAGTGCATCGCCGTTGCAGTCGAAAGTGAACGACGCGCCATCAACATCGTTTTCTTCTCAGCAGCTAGGGCTCCTTGCCTCATTGAAACAGGGGACTACAGACTCGAGTGACCCTCATTCAAACTCTGACTTGGGTTGGATTGCCTGGTCCGCCGCCGCATTGCTGTTACTGGGCGCGGTTGTGTGGGCGTGGATGCATATCGACGAGTGGCGGTGGAAATTGCAGCAAGTGGCCGAATAGGGTATACTGAAGGGATGGCTCTCAGTCCGTCCGAACAGGCTCTGGAAGCGCTCAGGTCGGCCCTCGATCAGGTGCCGCTCACCGCCGAGCAGCGCCAGAAGACCTTGTCGGAGTTTGCGCTCCGCATTGGTCAGCCTGTCATCATGCCTGCCAGTCCGGCTCTGCCGTCACTACCGCCCATGGTACTTTCGCCCACGGCCCAGGCCGGCATGCAGGCGTCGCCAATGGCTACAGTTGGGGCTCCGTCCGATCCGAAGATTGCTCTGCAGGCCGCCTTGAGTCATGCCCTGGAAGCCGCTCATACCTCCGCCGCTCCCATCCCGGTCGAAAGCCGTACCATCGTGCAGGAAGAGTTAATCTCGCGCCTGAAAAACCGCATGGATGAGCAGAGTGACGGCATCGATCATTCTGTTGTGAAGGCCCTTGTACGTGATTCTCTCGTTCGTGAGCGTCGTCGTGCGGGCGGTATGAGTGTTGGTCATGGCATCATGTTCGCCATCATCGAGTCTATCGTGCTTGCGACGTCGTTAGTTGGCATCGTGCTTGGCGTCGGTGGTTTGAAGCTCTTTGCTGAGCCGCTCTTCCTGACCGTGGCGGACATCTTCATTGTGGTGATTGGTCTACAAGTATTGGGCTCCCTTCATGAATACATTTGGCTCTCCACACCCAAGTTCTACAACCTTGCAACGCTCATTCGTGGCGCCTTTGCTCCGCTCAGTATTCCTCTTGGCCTGCTTCTGTTTGTGCATGAGTGGGTTTGGCGCGATTACAGCCAAAACAAACTTGGGCGCATCATCCGTGCCCTGATCTCGCCCCTCTCCGTGCCTATCGGCCTAGTCTGGAATGTCACCGGCTGGATCATTCAGCATTTGAATGCCATGGCCGCTCCAAAGAAGCCTGTATCAAAGGATGATTCAGCCCTAAAAGAAAAGGAAAAAACAGAATCGAAGCCAAATACTCTTCTGCCGGTGGCAGCAGCAGCCTAAAGGTCAAGATTGAGCCCTAGAGCATGTGTAAAACCTTGATTGAAGCAACGGGCGCTTTGTGATACAATGATCTGATGGCTCGCGATCGTACTCCCACTCCAGCAGAAGAACCGACGACGCCTATTGCGCCTGTAACGCCGAACGTGCCACTACATTGGACCAGTCGTTATCGTCAGCGCATTAGCGATACCCTGGGTCATGATCGTGCCGCTATACCGCTGGGTCTGACGGCTGGTTTGGCAGCGGGGACAATTGCAACGAGCCAGGCTCCCACCTGGGCAGCACCGTATCTTCCGACCATTACGCCTGAGACAATTCTAACTACTGGCGTAGCTCCCGGTCTTCTTGCCTATGGTGCCAGTTCTCTGATTTCCAAAGATAAGCCCTACCTGCGTAGCTTCGTCGGAGCCAGCGCAGCTGGTGCCGGTTTGATTCTCCCTTCCCATGTCACCGTGCCAGCCGCTACGGCAATCGTGAGCATGATTGCTGCCAATAAGGCAGTGCAATGGGGCGGCTTGAACCGCTCGGTCTACAAATCGATGGAAGGGCCGGGCTACTGGAATTTCACGAAGCGTCACATCACGTCCACGCCGGGAAAGCTTGCCATGGGATTCTTTTACAGCGGCTGGAATCCTGCCTTGCACGATGATCTGCGCTGGCAGGAGCGCATCGGTGCGGTGGTTCCGCAGCTGGCCCGAGGGCTTGTGCGTCCGTTCTACACGCCCTGGGAGAAGCTGCAAGGATTTGAAGCCGTTCCTGGCGCCCTCATTCGCCCGGTCGTCTCCGCCGTCTCCACGGTCTGGAACGCCATCCCCGGCAGCGGCATGTTTAAGTCGCCCGACAAGTTTGGTGAGGGTGTCGGCAATATCGCGCTGGCTCCGTTCCGCGCCCCCGGTTACGTCTGGGGCAAGATGAAGGACTTCTGGAAGTGGGGCACCTCCGAGCCATCCGTCGCCAAAAAATAACCATCCATGCCCGAGATCACGCCTCCCGCCGGCCTGCCTCCCGACTTCGACCGCGATGCCCTTGAGCGCGCGTCGGCCGAGGTGACGGTGCGCGTGCCGGTCGAGACCGGTCGCTTGGAGGTGCGTGACTCAGCCTTGGCTATCGAAGGTATTCGTAACCGTACCTGGGAAGAGGTGCACCCGGCCGAACTGGGTCGAGTGCTGCTCAATGCCATCCAAGAGGGCCGCATCGCGCCGGCTACGGTGACGCAACTCTGGAAGCGGCAACCCTGGCGCATGCTCGAATTGTTCGAGCCTATTCTGTCGCGTGAGACACCGATGTACCAGAAGCTCGTGGAGTGGCGCAGCGTTGCTCAGACAAACCCTTCCTTTGAGCCGAATTTCCGTGCGCTCAATATAGAGGTGGTACAGCGCATGGATGCCATGATGAGCGGCTTGGACGCGTATTTGGCCACTCAGCAAGCCTCGCGCCAGCATCGTGAGTCTCTAGTGGCTCGTCGCTCCAGTAACCCGATCGATCAGCTCTGGCGCGACTACCGCAGGACCATTAACTTCCAGCGCGATCCCGCTCTCTCGGCCGGTCTCGTCATTGGCGGTGTGATGGTGGGCATGTGGTTTTTGCGCGACAAGTCCAACTTCGCCCGTTGGGCCCGCCGCGGCGCTGCCTTCACCGTGCTGGCCGTGTTCCTGCGCCAGCGTTACGGTATCCAGATTACCGAGGATCTCATTGCCCGCCCGCTCGAGCAGTGGGGTGCCCCGCAGATGGCCAATGCCGTTCGCGTCTTCCGCGATACGCTGCGTGCACCGTTTGTCGGCCGCGACCAGGCCGGTTCCTCTATCGCTCTCATTGAACACCGATTGGGTCTAAGTGGTAACGACGAGCGCACGATGCTTACGGGCATGCTTCGCATGAGTCCTGGCAAATTCATTACGGCCTATAACGCCGCCAAGCGCGCCCAGCTCTCCAATGGCTCGACGCAATTGCCCGACGAAGTTCGTGAATTGATCCGGGAATTCCAGCGGAATCACGTTCTCGCTGGACACGTTGCCGGCCTAACTGATGCCGAGAAGCTGCGTGTGTTCCTGAAGGTAGCTGACAAATTCCTGGCCACGCTGCCCAATGGTCGCGATCCCGAGCGGGCGCTGTCGTTCTTGGAGTCGAACTTCGTGACCGGACGCGCCTACCGCCTGATGGCTGCCCGGGCGAATGCCCGTCGCAATCGCGATGGCAGCCTGGCTGTGGATGCCACCGTTGCCACCGACGTGGAGGGATTGCAGACGGCCGCCGAGGCCACGCCTAATTCGGACGTAACAATGCTTGATGTCTTCCTGGCTACCGCGCCGGATGACTTCTGGAACGGACCAAACAGCTTGCAAGGTTTCCAGAGCGTGGAGGCCCGCCGTGCCCGCGAGCTGCGCGACGCACTCTTTGCCACTGTCCGCCAGGGTCGCGATCTGGCCGTGAGCGGCTTCAACGCCACCCGCGACTTCGTGCTTACCGACGTCCCCCGCTTCTTCACGGAGACCGCTTGGCCGCGCATTCAGGCCGCGGCCGAGGCTGCCTGGCCGTACCTCCAAGACTTTGGCCAGTGGGCAAACGACACGCAGTATTCCTTCCGGAAGAATACGGCCGTTGGCCAACTCCTTGAGCAGATGGCGGGCATTACTTCTAATGTCGTGGGCGAAGTTATTACCGTCTCGGGTCGTGAGATGGCCAAGCTGTCTGTCGGTGTGGGCTGGATGCGCATGAAAAATGGCGGCGTTACTTTTGAGGAATTCACGACCTTCATTGGCGGCGACAGCGCCGCTGACATTCAGGGCATTGCT
>CAZYNU010000030.1:0-648 GCA_964648045.1 uncultured Candidatus Peribacteria bacterium | reverse complement strand
CACGGTTCGCAGTCAGGTCGATGCGAAGATCTGGCGTAATCTCCATGACCTAGGAATTGTCGTGGTTTCGGACCGCACGGCATTGGAGACGCCCACTAGTGCGCCCTTTGTTCCCTTTGAGATCGAACTCAGTCCTGCCGAAGCGCAGAAGTTTGGCACCTGGATCCAAAACTGGCGTCAGGTCTTCACTGCTCCCGGTTCCGGTTCGTCCGGCACGCCTGCTGGAGGTAGCGGCATCGGCTCTGGGGCACCCTCTTCCACCCTGCCTCCTGGTGCGCCTACCTCTGGCCCCGGGCTGCCGTCCGGAGCTGAATTGGCGGCTCTAAATTTCCGCATTCGCGAAATTGAGAACGTAGATCTTGGCGGTGGTCGCCGCGGTCTGTTCGTCCAGCGCACCATCGACGGGAACTTCCTCATCGGCTTCCGCGCCTCGCCCGCTGATGCCGGTGATTTCTTCACAGCTCCAATGACGCGTGAGCAGCTGGTGAATCCGACTGTTGTCGAACTTGTTCGGCAGTGGCGCGCTGCCGTCCCGGCCCGTCTTCAGACCCGCTTCACCGAGGCGGTAGATCGTAATGCCGTACTCCTTCCAGGTGCCAGTGCCTGGGAGGTTCTAGCTGGTCCGGGTGATACGATCACGTACCGTAC
>CAZYNU010000029.1:0-13930 GCA_964648045.1 uncultured Candidatus Peribacteria bacterium | reverse complement strand
GGTATCCACTTTCTTTGGCGCAAAGAAAGTGGAGAAAGAAACAGGCCGCTGTCGTGGCGTTGCCTACGCGGAATGGCTCGGTCCGCGGGCGGCGCAAACTCGACCCGCGCTCTTTTGCGGAAGCGCGGGTCTCAAACAGTGCGCCGCCACTATTCGCGGACACTTCGCCAACCGCGTAACGGCACCGCCACTGGGCGGCCGAGGCTGCATTTCGATGACATGGGGAGTGAGATCATGGAGCGGTGTCGCGCCACGGGGGGAGGAGATCGGCCCGCGAGGAGGCACGGGGCCGAGGTGGAGGGGTTTTGGCGCGACGCGCTTTTTGGGCACTTTTTGTCGCGCACAAAAAGTGCCAAGCAATCAGTGGAGCACGAACAATTAGAAGTTCTTCTGCGCGAAATCATTGAGTGCCCAGCTCATACCCTTCACCGCCGCCCCCTTCGGCATCTTGTGATACGAGGACACGACGCCGTATTGGCCGTCCCCCTTCTCGAATCCGAAGACAATGAAACTCTTCAGGCCGAGTTCTTGGAGCAGCTGCTCGCACTTCTTCTTCATCTCGTCATTTTCCATGACTGTGATTCTAGCAGACTCTTGTTCACACAACGCATTATTCCGTTAGCCAAGGAATGGGCACTATCGATCACCGAAGTAAAAATGTGTCATCACGCTGTCACAGCAGGTTACAGAGGCGGAACCACAAAAAAAGCCCCGCCAAGGCGGGGCTTTTTCGATCGATGTCGACCGCTCACTTGGGCAAGTGGTGGTCGTTGATGAGATAACGATAGAGCCAGGCGGCGGCGACCGCACCCACGATGGGGGCGAGAAGGTGCGAGAGGGTGAAGAAGCGCAACGAGACGGCGACGGCGGGGTTGAGCACACCGGCGGCGCCGAGTGAAACAACGGAGGCCAGAAGCGCGCCGAGCAACAAGCTGCCGCCAACCGTAAAACCAGAAGCGCCGGCCGTAACGCGTCCGGACGTCGCGGCATACACGCCAAGCGAGAGCATGCCGGCGCCGAGAGCCTCGAGCACCATGAGCATCCAGCCATCGGCCGGAGCAGCCGAGGGCATGGCCGGCAAGATGAACCAGAGCATGCCGAAAGCCAAGCCGCCACCGAGCAACTGGGCGGCGATGTACGGCACGGCGTTGGCCGACGACAGGCGACCGACGCTCCACTGGGCGATGGTGATGGCTGGGTTCACATGGGCGCCGCTAATGGGACCGAGGATATACACCAAGAGCATAAGCGTAAGACCAGCGAGCACCGGCGTCATCGCCGCGGTACCGCTATTGGAAGACAGAATGACCACACAGGTACTAAGAATGAAGGCACCGAGGCACTCGGCCAGATAGGCACGGGCATGGGGACTTTTCATGGAAGAAGGGGGAAGCAAAACGTCCCAAGCGTAGCAGACCGGACGGCTGCGCTTGCTTGCGACCCCTCATGATGGGTGGTACTTTGCATTCCTTTACTCCCACCCTCCCAATGACTCACCGCGTCGCCCTCGGCACCGTCCTGACCCTCGTCGCCCTGGCTCTGCCCGTCGGCGCCCTGGCCGCCAGCGGCACGACCACGGTGGATCGCGAGCAGGAAGCCGTGGAATACGCCATTGAGACGGGATTAATGGTGCCGGACGCCCAGGGTAACGTCCGCCCCGGCGACCTCATTACACGCCGAGAACTGGTGACCATGACCCTGCGTCGCATCTACCCAAATCGTGACTTTGGCCGCTGTTTCCAGTGGATCGCACCGTCTCTGCCCGTCACGTACACCAAGCTATTTTCCGATGTACTCATTACCGACCCGTCGGCCGAAGCTTTCTGCGGCGCCATGGTGACGGGCCTCATTTCAGGCCAACCAGACGGCTCGCTGCGCCCCGAGGCCCAGGTGACGTTGGCAGAGGCATCAAAAGTGATCACGCGCGCCTTCGGGATCTACCAATTTGGCCGCACGGACCCTCCGGACATGCCTTGGTACGTCCAGTATCTTGACCCCCTCGTTGAGCATGACGCCGTCCCTGCAGACATGAGCGTCCAAAACCCCCGCCAGCGTCTGACGCGCGCGCAAGCCGCCGAGATCTTCCTGGCCTTAAAGGACACCGACGTGACGCCCGATTTCCGCCCCGCCCGCGCCGCCGCCATGATTGAAGCCGCCAACCCTGCCCCCGTGACCGCTGTGGCCGCCGCTACGGTTGAGATTACCGCTCCCATGAGCCAAACGACGACCCTGCCGGTCGCCGCCGACGAGCCCGTTTCCGCTCCCAGCCGCCGCCAGATCGTGACCGACGCCCTGCTCCGCCAGGCCCTGGCCGCTGCCCTGCCGCGCCAGACGATCGTCAGTCTGTAAGAAGATCATCTCGGAAGTCTGCCTCTAGGAGTTCTTGAATAGAGCCTTCCATGAGACGCTCCCAATCGTCCTTCTCGGTCCAGGTGCCGAGGCAATGGAGCATGAAATACGCCAGGCGCCGGCGCGGTTTGATGAAGGCCGGATCCAACCGCTCGGCCAACCACTGGTGCAGCAGGCAGGCAAAGTCCCAGGCCTCACGAGTCGGGTTCGGTTCGTAGGCGTAATCGTTATAGAGATCAAAGACACGCTTATGGAGCAGCTCAATGTGGGAGTCGAGCAGGCGGGCACACGGCGGCCGGTGACGTACTTCGGTAAGGGCGCCGGCCATGGGCAGCTGCACCTCTGCGTCAGCCTCTCGCAGGGCGACTTCCATTTGATCCGCAAGCAGCCGGGCGTGGTCATCAAGATCTTCCATCCGGGGCAGTGAACAATCTTTTCACCTGTCCGTCAAAAAATAGAAAGAGGCCCTATAGGCTCTTTATACTTATTTTATTCATACATAAAATTCTATGTATAAATCATTGGGGAGTCATAGTGGAAAAGTATGTATAATTCTGGCGCATGACGATCACGCCTCCGACCGTCGCCGTTTCCGATCTCCAGCGCAGCACCAAGAAGGTGCTGGAGAATCTCGGTTCCTATGCCCTCATTCAGAGCCATGGCCGCACCAAGGCAGTGCTGGTGAGCGCCGAGTTGGGCGAACGATTGCTGGCGGGCGGGCACTTGGAGGCATTGCCTGAAATCCCCACTGATGATCGCGCGACGGAACGTCCGGCGGACTCGACTGCACTGGAAGCGCCGACCGACCTCTCGACGCTCGCTCGCCTGGTCGGCCCCGTCCTCTCCGCCCTCGCCCGCTGATGCCCGTCGCCCTGCCCACCGTCGGCGATTGCCGCACCGGCGTCTTCCCCTTGGTGGAGAGCCGGCTTCCCACGCCGTTCTCCTTTGCGAGCGAGACGGCTGGCTGTCGGCACCTCGAAACCATCTTGGATGTGGCCAGCCACCAGGCGCCCGACGACCCCCTGGCGGTGGCAGCCCATCTCTTCTCGGCGATCATCGCCCAGCGGCCCTTCACGGCCGGCAACGAGGCGTTGGCCGTCGCCCTCTTGGCCGAGGCCCTGCTGCGCAACGGCTACGTGGTGCGTGCTTCCAGTCCCGAGATGGTGCGCGAGCAGCTGCAGTGGCTCTTCCCGAAGATGCACTGGGAAGAACGCGTCGACCTGGCCGAGCCCCACCAGCTCTTCTTCTATCACCTGGCGTGCGTGCTGGCCAACCCCGCGCAGAAAGGCGCCCTGACGGCGGCCCAGGAGCAGGCGGCGGTGCGGCACCTGTTGCCGCTCGTGGCGTCGCGGGCTTAAAGGGAAACAATGAGATCGCGCAGGCTCGGCGGCAGCGAGTCGAATGCGGCATGGGCAAGATCGGCCCTGGCGACCCACTTGTAGCCGGCGATTGTCTCGCCGTCCTGGGCGGGCAGTGTCAGCTCCGGATTCTCGATCGTGCAGAGATACGTGAGGCAAACGACCTGGTCGCCGTCGGCCCGACGGAAAAACCACCACGCACCAAGTGGCCGGCCGATGACGAGTGGCTGTCCAAGCTCCTCCTTCGCCTCACGCTGCAGCGCCGCCTCGGGCGTCTCACCAAACTGGATACGCCCACCAGGCAGATCCCAACAATACCCGTCACCAACCTCTTGCTGAAGAAGTAGAAATTGGTCGCCATTGGTTACCAACGCCTTCACAGCGGCATGCACGATGGGCATACCGAAATACTACCCCAGACATACACCCTGCCGCCCATAGGTAAGACGCACATCCTTTTGGCGTCTTCCAGGACGTCATTCCCCTTCCCCTTCATGCGTCAGTTGTCTTTCTTATTGCCGCTCTGCTTCCTGGCGGCATGCAGCACCACCAGCGCACTGCATGAACCACTCCCCAATGCCAGTCACCGCGCAACCCCATTGTCATTTGGTCTGTGGGTCTCGCCGGACCCAAATAATAATCCCATCGACCCACCTGAGCGCTTCAGCGGGTATCACGTGGGCGAAGACTTCGAAGTGTCGGCCGGCGAATTAAATGGAGATGTGCCCGTCTATGCCATCTGCGACGGCGAAGTAGCCTACAGCGGTTTCGCTGGAGGCTATGGCGGTCTCATAGCTCAGTACTGCCACTTGAACGGCCAGACCGTCACAGTGCTGTACGGGCACTTGGCCATCGACTCACTGCCGGCACAGGGCGACTACGTGGAGGCCGGCCAGAGCATCGCTCTCCTTGGAGCTGCACGTAGCTACGACACCGACGGTAACCGCAAGCATCTACATTTGGGCATTCATAAGGGGACGACGCTCGATTTTCGTGGGTATGTGGAAAGTATCGACGAGCTAGAAGAATACGTGGATCCAGCCGACGTCTTGCCGCAGGCAGTGCTCGACCTGCCAGGTCAAAGCCCTGGTGAGACGCCGTACTGGCAGACGGGCACCGGAGCACTTTCTTCGTCAGCGCAATGAGCCGAAGAACGCCTTAATGCGTGCCGTGAACGACTTCGGCCAGGTGTGCGGGTAATACTCACCGCGCTCGTCGGTGTCGACAGAGTGCGGGCACCACACCACCGGGCCCGCCGTGCAGCCGGCATAGGTGACGCAATTGAGCCCGTCGGCCGCACCATCACTCACCGGGTTCTGAGGACAGCCGTTCTCTTGCAGGCGCAGATCGCGCTGGCGAACCGTGGCGTCGTACGGAGCCAGGGTGTCCTTGGGGTGATGCGACACCAGTGCCGCCGCCGGACTTGGGCAGTCGCCCAGCACGCCGTCGCCGCCGACCGTGGCTGAAGCTTGCACGATACCTCCACGGGCACAGGCGACCGTATTCGCCATCCAAGCACCGAGCGAATGGCCAACCGTGCGAATCTCGTCCATGTCGAGACAGTAGTTGAGTGCCAACTCTTCCACGATGGCATCGAAGAGTTTCACATCGCGGATATTCAGCCCTTTGTCGGCGGGATCCGCCCACGAAAATGCGCCTTTACCGTTACTGAGCGCGGCTGGGTAGACAATGAACGAATCGATCATCGAACGATCGAGGCCGAAGTACTGACGCACCATGGTATTCGGATTCGTGCGTCCGTGGAATGCGACAATGAGCGGATAGGGGTCGTGACTCTTATACTCCTTGGGCAGGGTAAGAAGGAACGACCGCTCCACTTCATTCACTATGACGGTGGTTGGCGCGCTCTTGGGCGGTGCCTTTCCGCAGCCAGGTGAGAGACTGGGCTGAATGCGCTCCTGGTCGTACCGCAGCACGCGCCAGAGCAGGTCGGCGGCACGTTCGCGGGTGAGCGGCTCCCATGGAAGAAAAGAGGAGCGCGGCAGAATACCCGTGCGATCGAGTTCGGCCACGTAGGGTTCATACCACTGCTCACCGGTGTCGTCGGACAGATCGCGACCATAGGCAAGAAGCAGCATCTTCAGGGCCTCGGCGGTATTCACCGGCTCCTCCGGGCGAAAACTACCATCACGGTACCCATTCACCACTTTGCGGTTCTTGGCCGCACAGACGTAGGGGGCATACCAGGCGTCAGCCGGCACGTCGGTGAAGCAATTGGTAGTTGAGGGCGCATTACCGCCCTTGCCCGCAAAAACGATTTTTATAAACTCCGCCCGATTGATGGTGTCGCGAGGGCGAAATGTGCCGTCTGGATAACCACTGATCACGCCTGCAGTCCGCAAATAGTCGACCGCTTCGCGCGTGCGGTACCAGGTCCATTCCATATCGGGGAACGGCAGCGGTGCCGCGATAGCCGGAGCAGCAGCCACCAGACCGATGGCGACGAGCAGTAGCCGGGCGGCAAGTCTCTGCATGTTGTACGAGCCTAGCAGAACGTGACGAGAGCAGGACGCCGCGGCACGAAAAAAGCCACCGGAATGTCCGGTGGCAGGGGGGGGTGCGTCGCACGGGCGACGCGGGGTGTCAGTCCGGGTTCTCCTGGTCGAGGTCCTTGACCTGGAACCGCTCGCCGGCGGCCCAGCGCGCCTGGCGCACGAAGTCGATCGGGCGGCGGGAGAACTGGTAGCACTGCTCCGTGCGGCTGTCGGACACGGCCTCGTTGGCAGGCGGCGGGCAGACCTTGGCCGCGTCGATCGCGACGGGGAAGGCGCCGATGTACCAGACGCCCGGCTCGAGCGCGCCGCGGCCGAGCGGGTTATCCGCCTGGCCGAGCAACTGCACCTCCCACGGGTCGATGCGGAACGCCTGCTGGTCGAAGCCGTCGCCCACCAGGGCGACGCGTTGGCGGAACAACATCCTTCTTCTCCTGTCTGTGCTGTGAACGGAATCGGAACTAATCATTTTATACATAAAAATACGTTTTCTGTCAAAAATAGGAAAGGTTGCGGAACATGGCATTCCGACCGGGCGCAACGGCGATTGGCAGGATCGTTCCGCGGGAGGCTGTAACCTTTAGCCCGTCCGCGCGTAGTACACGGCAGAGGTACACCTCCTCCGCCCTTTCTTCCCCTCTTCCTCCCATGGACGCAGCCGAACTCGCGGCCATCCGCGCCTGCCAAGCGGGCGCGCTCGACCAATTCGATGTTCTCTATCGCCAGCACGTCGATGCCATCTACCGGTTCCTCCACCGCCGCACGCTCGTGCGCGAGGTAGCCGAAGACCTCACGAGCACGACCTTCCTGAAAGCGATGGAATCGATTGGGTCGTACAACCCCGACCGCGCCCCCTTGATCGCCTGGCTCTACCGCATCGCGCGCAACACGCTCATCGACCACGCGCGCAGCCCGGCCAGCAAGACCGTAACGCTCGACGACACCTTCGAGATCGCGGGTGACGACGACGCCACGCTCAAGGCCACCCGCGCGATCGATAAGAAGCGTCTCATGGCAGCCCTCCAGAAATTGACCCCGGTCCAGCGCGACATCGTGACGCTGCGGCTCTGGGAAGGACTCTCCTACCAGGAGATCTCGAGTGTCGTCGGCAAGTCCGAAGGCAACTGCAAAGTCCTCTTCTCCCGGTCCGTCGCCGCGCTGCGCTCCGCGCTGATCCTGCTTCTTCTTTTCCTTCTTTCCCCCCGTTCACTATGACGAACGCCAAGACATTCCTGAAAGATCTCTACGACATCGACCCGTCGCTCCAAGAGCACGAGGCTGAACTGCTGCCCATGATCGAGCAGCTACTCAAGGCCGACCCCGGCATGGCGCCCGACGCCGAGTTCGTCGCCGCGCTGCAGGTGAGTCTGCGCGAGCACGCCGCCGCCCTGTCGGCGGGCACAGGCGCACGCTCGTCGCTCTGGAACAACCTGCTTTACACGCTCGGGGGCATGGCCACGGCGACCGCCGCCTTCACCATTGCGTTCGTGTCTTGGCAGGGCGCCCTTCCCGAAGTTAAGAATATGGCTGGAACGCCGACAGCTGCGCCGGCGGCGGCTCCCCTCTTTGCCTTCGAGGTGCAGGAGGCAGGACCGGAAGCCTTTGGCTCGCTCGACGCCGTGACAGCTGAACCTACGGCAGCTTCCCGCAACCAGTCTGGTGGCGGAGGTGGCGGAGTGGTGGCGGCCCAAGCCCCTATGGCCAACGACGCCAAGATGATCGCCCCCTGGCCGATGACACAGTACACGTACGTCTATGAGGGCGATCTACCCGCTTTGTCGGCGCAGGTGGATGTGTATAAGAGCGCCAAGCCCACCACCAAGCTGCCGCTTGCCGGTGTACTGGGCAGCTTCAACTTGGGCATGATCAATCTCAATTCCTTCGGTGGCATGAATGTGCAGTCCATCAATTTTATGCAGGACACGCCGTTTGGCTACCAGATCTACGTGGACCTGCAGAACGCCCAAGTGAGCCTGAACGCCCAGTGGGACCAGTGGCCGATGGGCAAGTGTACGGATGACGCCTGCTTCGCCCGCGAGCAGGTGAAGATCGGCGACGTGCTCACTGACGCCCGCCTGATTGAGATCGCCTCCTCGTTCCTCTCGCAGCACGGCATCGACCTGTCGCACTACGGCCCGGCCGTCGCCGACCAACAGTGGCGCGCAGACTACGAGCGCCAGGCCGACAAGAGCATGGCCTACATCCCCGACACGCAGCGCGTCGTCTTCCCGCTCGTGATCGATGGCCAAACGGTCTACGACCAGGGCGGCCTGCCCTACGGCCTCTCGGTCGGCGTGAACGTGAAGCATGAGAAGGTCTCCGACGTGTACGGCATGGGCGACCGCACGTACAAGAAGTCGAGCTACGCCGGCGTGACGGATGCCAACGCCATCAAGAAGTTCCTGGAGAACGTGGATAATTATGGCTACCCCATGCCCTTCCTCCGCGAGGATGGCAGCAGGGTTGAGGCTCAGACGGCCACGGTGACGCTCGGCGACCCGACGATCAGTTATGTGACGTACTACGACTACACGACCGGCGCCAACAGCGAGCTTCTGGCGCCCGCCCTCGTCTTCCCGGTGAAGAGTATCGCGGGCGACAACACGTACTTCTACCGCCAGAACGTGGTGGTGCCGCTCGCCCAGCAGATGTTCAACGAGCAGAACCTGAGCCGTCCGATGCCCATCGAGGACGGTCCGGCCATCATGCCGGCCGTCGAGGTGCCGGCTCCGGCCGAGGCTCCGACGCCGATGCCCAAGGGCTGAGCGTCTCAGACACGGCAAAGACAAAGACCGCCTCCAGCGATGGGGGCGGTTTTTTGATGGCTCAGCGCGTGGCTGGGCGGGCTACGTTCGCGCAGCGCTTGGAGCACGTCCGCTTCCGCTCCTCGCGCGCGCAGGTCGCGCAGACCTTCTTCTGCTTGCCGCAGGCGCAGTCGATCACCACGTCGCCGGCGTAGCCGCAGTGCGGGCAGAGCTCGTAGCGGGCGGAAGGTTCCAGGTCTTGGTTCACGGCGATGCGACCGTCGAAGACGAAGCACTCGCCCTCGAAGTCACGATGCGGGAACTGCTCCAAATAGGCCAGGATGCCGCCTTCGAGCTGCCAGACGTCCTGGTAACCCTGGGCCTCCATTTCCAAGATCGCCTTCTCGCAACGGATGCCGCCGGTGCAGTACATCAGCACTTTCTTGTCTTTGGGGATGGCGGCCTTCTCCACGGCCAGCGGGAAATCGTGGAAGGCCTCAATGCCGGGCGCGGCCGCGCCGCGAAAGCGGCCGACGGACCACTCGTAGTCGTTGCGCGCGTCCATCAGCACCACGTCCTCCTCATCCAAGACGCGCTGCCACTCGGCCGGTGACAGATGGCGGTGCTTGCCGTCGGGACGGAACTCGGGCTTCTTCAAGCCGACGATCTCGGGCTTGAGGCGCACGACCCACCGGTTGAAGACGCGCCGACGATCGGCGACGGCGTTCTTCCAGGCGATGGCACCGAATTTGGATTCGAGGAGAGCCCGCCACGCAGCCACGTCCGTTTCCGATCCGGCGACCGTGCCGTTGACGCCCTCGGGCGCCACCAGCGTGTGGCCCTGCATGCCGCGCTCACGCCCGAAGGCGAGCAGCTCCGCCTGGAGGGCGGGCAGCGACTCCGCGCTGATGGGCGCGAAGAGGTAGCACGAGGCGATGGCGACAACGGGGGTGGCGATGGCAGCAGTATAGCCTGCCGCTACTCAGGCGAGCAGGGTTAATGCCAAAACGGCCGTCGGGAGAACGAGCTTGAGAGTGGCACGGATCATGCCTCTTAGACGATTGAGGCGGCGTTTGGTTACAAAAAACCCAGGACACTAGGGGCCAAAATGCGCCCTGTATACCTCTCTGCCAAACGAGACTCGCACAAAAAATGCCCCGCAGATGACTCTGCGGGGCGACTGCGACGGCGCAGTCGATGTCAGTGCGGGCACTCCCGATGCCATCGGTCATCGTGGAGCATGTAGCCCTTGCCGACATCTCGGTCGGAACCTCGCAGGCAACAGACATTCGCGCGGGCGGCGGTGACCTCCTCGTTCGTTTGGATGTTCTGGAAGACGACAGTATCGGCTTCCAGACGAACGATGCGGTGAGTGACCTCGTCCTTGCTAACGTAACGCGTGATGCTTCCCATGGCTCTCCACTGGGTTGCGAGACGGGCGAATCGAAGGATCTATATTTTTATAGTATAAAATTATAAAATGTCAATATTTAATGCAGACGTCAAAATTAAAAAAACGGCCCGTGAGGGCCGTTTGAAATCCGGCATGGAGGATGTTCAAGCCCTGCCTTTCAAGCGACTGAGCAGTTCCGGATTGCGGAAGTAAGCGCTGACAGTGAGGAGCAGGAAGATGATCAGTGCCATCGGCGTGCCGTCGGCCGCCATGCCGTGCGTGATGAGCGTGGCCCAGACACCACCGAAGTAGCCGACCATTAGCACGAAACCGACGGTGGACGTGCGCGGAATGAGGAAGAGCACGACGGTGACAATCTCCAGCACGGCAAGCCACAGGGTGATTTCGGGCGTCATGCCCATGGCGGCATTCATCGCCTCGGCCTCGGAGCCGGGTACCACGGGCATGAACTTCATGACGGCACCAAAGAGCTGCAGGGCCGATACGAGTAAGGCGCAGATCCAACCGAGGATCAGGCCGAAACGGATCTTCTTCATAAGAGAAAAGAATGGGAGGCAAATACGCGCCGAAGATAGCACATTCTCGCCTTAATCTCCTCTTAACCGCCGAGGGCTAAGGTGAGGACCGTCAACACACACGCTCATCACCGGAAGCCGCCTTGCTGGGAGGCTGGGCGGCTTTTCCTATGCCCGGCGTACGCGCAGAAAATACCGCTCGTAGTCTAATTGGTGTGAGAAACCCTGCCGCTCCAGCACCGTGCGCGCGGCCGCGACCACGTTGGGATGGCTCTGCGGACCGTTGGCGCGGATCTCGCCGCCGGGGCGCAGGCGCGAGAGCGCCTCCATGAGCACGCAGGCTAAGAGCTCAGCCTCGCGCGCATCGGCCGGGAACTCGTTGTCGATGGTCGGCTCGGGGCGGCCTTCGCGGTCGATGCGGTCGGCCAGCGCGATGCAAAGGCTCTCGGGGAAGACGATCAGATCGAAGGCGCCGACCTCCGGCCAGGGCTCGGTCATGTCGAAGACAATCGTGCGGAGCTCGGGTGTCGCTTCCAGCAGGCGCGGCTCGTGATCCGCGACGAGTAGCCGCTCGCGGGGCAGGCCGAGCTCGACGAGGATCCGCTCGAAGGCGGCCGGGTGCGCGCCGACGCTGAGGATCGTTTTTTCAAAATCCGCGGGTGTGACGAGGCCAGTCAGCGCGTGGTGACTGGGGCGATAGTGCCAGGAGTAGCCCTCGTGAAGCATGCGCTCCGGCGCGTCCGGATCGAGGCAGTCGGCGAAGAGGCGCTCCTCCAGCGCACGGACGCTGGCGACGAAATCGGCCGATGACTCGGAGGCGGACATGGCAGCCATCATAGCCGGCTACGGCTCAGATGAGATTGAACTCGCCCATGCGATCTGGGATCGCCTGAAGCTTCTTGAGCGGTTCGGCAGCGGTGTGCGTCTCGCCAACAAGATCGAGCACCAAGGCACGCACCGCATCGCGAGCGCCCAGGACCACTTCCGCCTGGTAGGCCTGTCCCTCTTTCATCACTTTGAGATTGGCTGCATCGTCGGTGGAATCGATCGACGGTGCGCGGCGGGTGGGGCTCGATTTGTCGGCGTAGGCCAGGGCGGCAATGCCATCAAGCCGGTTGGCCAGGCGCCCCATGTCGGCAAGCCTCGCCTTGATGGCATCGATGTTCTCCGCCACCTCAGGCTCACCCATGGCCCGCGCCATCACGAGCGCGGCGACAGTACCTTTCTCCAACTTCACCGCCGCGCGCTCGGGGTAACGGCGGTCGAAGGTATGGCCGCAGGCAACATTGGTGCCGTGGAACTTGCAGTTGGTCGGCGCCAATCCGGCGCCCTTCTTGGGATCCTCGTGGCGGATGTTGCAGGGAATGAATGTGAGCGAGTCGAGCCCGGCGAGAATGCTCTCGATGGAGTCGTTGCCGAGAATTGCCGCCCACTTCTTGCCCTCAGCCGTCGCGAAGATGGCCGCCAGCTCGGGGATATCGCGGAGGGCAGGCGCATCATCCGGCACTTCAGGGTGATCGCCGGACATGGGGAGGGAGTGTTTCATGTTCTATTTATTATACCATTTTATGACCATATGTGCAATATAGAGGCCCAAAACCAACGAACAGCGCCTGCGGCCATATCGCCTGCCGGCACCGGAAGGGTATGATCGGAGGCAACCTCCCCTCTCCACTGCCATGAAGATCCTCCACCACGTCTGCCGCGTTCTCCTCGGGCTTCTCTGCATCATCCCGATCTGCGGCACGCTCGGCGTCTTCCCGGCGCCCACGGCCGATCTGTACACGCCAAACGGCTGGGCCTTTATGTCGGCCATCATGGCCAGCGGCTACCTGATGCCACTCATGGGCCTCACGTTCTTCGCTGTGCTCCTCTGCACGATTCTCAATCGCATGGCACTGGCGGCCATTATTGCGCTCCCGCTCACGGTGAACATTGTCTGTTTCCATGCCTTTGTCGATACCGGCCTCTTCAGCGCCCCAGCGAGCATGGGCGTGCTCCTGCTGGTCTTGAACGCCTTCTTTGTCTGGGAAAGCCGCGGGCGCTACGCGCAGTTGGTATAACGGCTAACGTCCAAGAATTCTGACTAGATCGGCATCTGTCACAATAGTTCGGATACATCCGATTGATTCGTTCAGACGGGAGTATAAGCCGAAGCCGCCGATAATCCGCAAAGCAACCGATTTTTCGGTCTTTTGACGCACTCCCCGCCGCCGTCCATCCATCACGAAAGGTTCGTACACTTCTTGTAAAAAAGCCGTTTATACGGTATTATTCTATGAAAAACGCGAAAAAACACACACATGCCCCGCCGCGAGATCCGCACCGAGCATTTGGTCTCACTCCGCCAACTGGCGGAAGGCACGGCGCTGACGGAGAAGGCTCAAAAGAAACTCCGGGCGATTTTGCAGTATCTCGAAAGCGACGCCTCGATGGACGAAGCGGCAAAGGCGGCGGGCGTGACGGCCGGAGCGCTCCGTCGCTGGATCGACGTGTTCGATCCGGAGAATCTGCAATCGCTGGAAGAGAAAAGCCGGCGGCCGAAAACGGTGCGGTCGTCGGAGATTGGCGCGTCGGCCGCGGCCCTCATTCGCTCGTACCGACAGACATCGCCGCGGATGGGCAAGGAAGAGATTGCCCGGAAGTTGGCGCAAGAACACGGCGAGACCGTCTCAGCCTCTTCGATCGGACGCTACATCGAGCGCGAGTGTCTCTACTTTGCCGATTGCCCCCTGCACCGCCGCAAGCGCCTGCACGCGCGACTCGACGCTTCGACGGCGGGTGACGCGACGCCGCAGAGCACTTCGACCACCACTCTGCCCACCAGCCAAACGCCCGTCCGGCGCTGGCATGCCGCCAAACGATGGATTCGCAGCGGCCTCTTCATGGTACTGCCCTTCCTCATGGTGCTGCTCGGCATCATGGCCATGACGCTAACCCGTGCCTACGCTTCCACGCTCGGCACGTCGCTCTTGATCAACACCGAAGCATTCGCAGAGATCGACGACGGCGATCTGGCTAGCGACATCGAACTGCG
>CAZYNU010000028.1:0-14822 GCA_964648045.1 uncultured Candidatus Peribacteria bacterium | reverse complement strand
GGCAGCAATGCCCGCGCCGGCAACGATGCCGGAGACGTGCGTGCCATGACCTCCGCCATCGACGGCCGAAGCGTCGGCGCTAAAGTTCTTCGTGAGCACCACGGCACCGGAAAGCTCTGGGTGTGAGGCATCGACGCCCATGTCGAGAATGGCGATGCGCACGCCCTCGCCGGTGATGCCGGCAGCCTGCACGTCGTCCGCACTCATCTGGCCGAGTGCTAACAGATCGGTCGTGCGGAAGGCACGATCTTCGACGGCGTACTGGATGGTGGCGGACGAGGGACAGCGCATGGCTGTTCCCTGACGAGTCTTGCGTCCGGCCTTGCAGCCCTTCTCCTTTGCAGCGGCAATGGCCGCGTCGTTCTGAACAATCACACCCTTCTCACTCTTCCCGCAGATACCCGCCTGGCGGCAAGTCTTGATCGGCGAGCGCGTACGCGAGTCACCCGCCTTCGAGAGGTCAGCGGTCGCTGATGCTCCCAAGAGTGATGCCGCAACCACGACACAGATCGTAACCAGGCCAAACAGGTAAGCACGGGCAGTTATCTTCATGAGCAAGGTGTGTATTTATATTATTATAACACAAATTACATATTTTCATATGTCACCAAGGGGACCACGTCACACAAAAAGCGATCGAATGCATTCATTCAGTGGCGATCTTGCGCAAGCGAATCAATGAATCTGATAGAGGACCACACTCAGCTCTGCCGATGGCCGTGCAGCAGCATGTCCACAGCATGTTCCAGCGAACCGGCCGGGGTAATCTCGCCGCCATTCACGAAGAAGATGTCATCGGCACTCTCGATGGTATTGAGGCGATGGGCGATGATGACGCGCGTGGTCTCGGCAGGCAGGCGCTTTAAGATGTCCTCCAGCAACTGTTCGGTGACGGTATCGATATTCGCCGTTGCCTCGTCGAGAATGAGCAGCTCGGGATCGCGTAGGACCGCGCGCATGAAAGCAATCAGTTGCCGCTGCCCCAGGCTCAAACCCTCGCTTCCCACCGTCACCGGCGTATCGAGTCCACCGTCGAAACGATAAAGCAGCGACTCCAGGTTCGTCTTCTTGAGGGCAGCGGCCAGATCGGCACTCGAATGACCTGCATAAGCCTCGTTGCCATAAAGAATGTTGTCGCGGACGGTGCCCGTAAAGAGGAAGGGTTCTTGCAGGATGAATCCAATCTTTTTTGCACGCTCGGCGGCGGTGTATGAGCGAATGTCACGGCCGCCCAAGTAGACCGCGCCCGACGTGGGATCAAAGAGGCGAGCCATCAACGAAGCCGTCGTTGTCTTGCCACCGCCGGTCGGTCCGACGAGCGCATAGGTCTTTCCCCGTTCCAGCGCGAAACTTGCCCGGCGAAGCACCACCTTGCCCCCGGGATACGCAAAGCCAACCCCATCAAACTCCAAAAGAGCATCGTTGCGCGCCGGTGTCATCGGCACGGTCGGCATGTCGGACTCCAGAGCGAGAATGGCGGCGATGCGATCCCAACCGGCCATCGCCAACTGGAAGTTCGCCCAGAGCATGGCCATTTGACGCAACGGATCGTAGAAGCGGCTGACGTAAAAGAGGAAGCTAATGAGAAGACCGACGGTGAAGTCACCCTGAGCGATGAGCAGAATGCCGTAAGCGAGGACAGCCAACTGCGCCATACTGGCACAGAAGCCGTAAAGCGGCGTCAGCGTGCCGCTGGCCACACCGGCCGAAACCGCCGCCCTGAAGTTCTTTTGATTTTCTTGGCGGAAGCGTTCGCGAAAATAGTCGCGGCGATTAAACGCGACGATCACTTTAAAGTTGTCGAGACTTTCCTGCACTTCGGCGCTGAGCCCGCCTGTCGCCTGCAGGTTCTGCATATTCTTGCGTCGAATCCAGGCCGAAACGAGCTGTGTGAATAGCAGTAAGAACACCGCCGGCGCAAGCGTGGCGGCGCCCAAGCGCGGGTGAATGGACATTAAAAAGATGGCCGCGCCAATAATCATGAAGATATTGGCGGCAAACTGCATCAACGATTGCGAGAAGAACTGGTTCAACTTGTCGGTGTCGTTGTTGATCCGCGAGATCAAATCACCCGCTTTGTTTTGATTAAAGAACGCGACGGGCAAGCTCTGAAGCTTGGTGAAAACGGCGCTGCGCAATTGGAAAAGGACGCGTTGCCCCACATTGCCCATCGCCACGGTCTGGGCGTAGCTCGCGACGAAGGCGAGCAAGTAACAGACAAGCAGGAAGCTGGCATTGCGCACCACGCCGCCAAAATCTCCCCTCGCCACCGCACCGTCGACCGTCCAACCCACAATCAGCGGCGTCAGAAGATTAAGGCCGGAGTTCACCACCATCGCGACCAGCGCGCCCAGGAGGCGGCCCCGTTCATTGGCGAGCATTGGCAGCAGCTTCTTGAGCGCCGCCATGGGCTTGGTCTGGCCGGCGGACTTACTCAGGTCGTAACTCATAGGCGGAGGTGCTGCGCTGCGAATCGGCAATCTGGACGTATTCAGGAGAGGTTTTCATGAGGTGCGCGTGCGTGCCAATGGCCAAAATTTCACCCTCCATCAGCAGGATGATTTGGTCATACTGCTCCACAGAGGCAATCTTCTGCGTGACGGAGATGAGCGTCAGGCCGGGGTATTCGCGGGCCAGATTGGTCAAAATTTTCTGCTCGGTCTGCGCGTCGACCCGAGCGGTGAAGTCGTCGAGTAAGAGCACTTTGGGATTCAACGCCAGGGCGCGCGCCAGCATGATGCGTTGCTTTTGGCCGCCGGAGACGTTGCCACCACGCTCCGAAATCACGGTGTCGAGCCCCAGCGGAAGCGAGGCGACGAAATCTTGCAGCTCGGCCACGCGGATGGCTTTCTGCAGCGCCTGGTCGGTGGCATCGGGGCTAAAAGCGATGTTCTCACGAATCGTCATGTTCAAGACGACACTGTCTTGGAACACGAATGCCACCTGAGCATGCAACGACACCGGGTCGTACTCCCCGATCGAACGACCGTCGAACAGAATCTCACCCTTGGCAGGACGCGTGAGGGCCGTCAGTGCATAGAGCAGCTGCGACTTTCCGGCGCCGGTGGGACCGATGATGGCCGTGCGCGATCCTGCCGGCACCGAGAACGACACGCCCTTCAACACGTTCTTCTCTCCGTACGCCATTGAGACATCCTTCAGTTGCACGTCGCCGCGCAGCGCCGCCTGCAAGGTGCCGCCCTCGGGTTCGGGCTCGGCGTTCAACACGTCGGTGACGCGCTTATACGAGGCCGAGGCGCGAGCGGTGACATTGCCAATAAAACTCAGCATGAACATGGGGAAGATGAGCATGCCGAGATAACTATTGAAGGCCGAAAATTCACCAATCGTCAGGGAACCGTCAATTACAAAGTGACCACCCAGCAACAGAATGGCGATCGTCGCCAAGCCGGAAATAAGCCAGACGACGGGAATAAGAACGGAGAAGAGCCCCAGCAACTGCAGGGCCACGCCCGTGGCGCGACTGTTCGCCTCGTGGAACTTCGCCTCTTCCAGCGAGCGAGAATCGATCACGCGAATGAGGGCGGCGCCCAAGATGCTCTCGTTAATGACCTTATTCAGCCAATCAATCACTTCCTGCCCCTTCTTAAAGAGCACTCGCATCTGGCGAAAAATGAAGAAGAGAACCCCACCTATCAGAGGCACAATGAGCAACACGACGAGGGCCAGGGGCACATCAATGAGGAGGAGCAGGACCGCCGAACCGATGATGATACTCAAGGACGAAACGAACGTGGCGATCGCCTGCGACACGAACATCTTCACAGCATCGATGTCGGACGTCAGGTTGGTGAGCAAGAGTGACGACCCCATGCGTTGCACGAAGGCGTGACTCTGACGCGAGACGGAGGCGGCCAACTCGGTGCGCAGGTCGCGGGCGACGAGTTCTGACACATAGACCTGCACCAGGCTGAGCAGATAGGTGCACACCAGAACGCTCGCGGCGGCGGCCGAGAACTCAATGATGGTCAGACGAAGATCGAATGCCCCCGCGCTGAAAGCATCGATGCCACGTGAGACAATCAACGGCATCACCAAGCCGATCCCATGGCTGAGGAGCGCGAGCGTGACCAGCAGCGCCACCCACGCCCGGTAGGAGCGCAGCAAACCGAATAACGAGGGGCCTCGGGCGGACGGGACGGCCGGTACTTTCACGTCTTGTTCAGACATGCGGAGCCCGATACTACCCCATTCCTCTCGATAGAGCGGCAGAAACACCGCGTATTTTGGAGCGTAAGGCACGAAATCCCGTCTACTCCGGGTCTTTTTGCTATCATTCGTGCACCACCCATGGAACCCGATTTTTTCGACGTGGCCGTTATCGGCGGCGGACCAGCCGGCATGATGGCCGCCGGGCGCGCGGCCGAGTTGGGCGCCACCGTCGTACTACTCGAAAAGAACCCCATCCTCGGCCAGAAATTACTCATCACCGGCGGCGGACGCTGCAATATCTTCAATGCCGAGTATGACACCCATCGACTGGTGGAGAAGTACGGCCCCAAAGGCAAATCGCTCTTTTCGGCCTTTTCGCAATTCGACGCCCAGGCTACGAAAGAATTCTTTGAATCGCACGGGCTGCCCATCATGGTCGAAGCCGAGCAGCGCGCCTTCCCAAAGAGCGAGCGAGCGGCCGACGTGCAGCGCACGATGCTGCAGTACATGCAGGTGCAAAAAGTGACCGTGCGACCCTCCTTGGCAGTTCAAGGTCTCGTCGCCGAGAACGGCCGCATCACCAAGATCGTCCTGCCCAATGGAGAGATCTCCGCCCGTCGTTATGTACTCGCCACGGGTGGTAAGTCACGACCGGAAACGGGCTCAACCGGCGACGGATTCGTATGGGCGGCCGCGCTAGGGCACACCGTCGTGCAACCGGACCCCGCCCTGGTGCCCGTCACATTGAGCGATGCATGGGTACCACCATTGGCCGGCATCAGCCTAAAAGACGTGAAACTGACGGCGTGGCAGAGTGGTGAAAAGCGATTTTCACGCAGCGGCAAGCTTCTGTTCACGCATATTGGCATCAGCGGCCCACTCGTGCTCAATTCGAGCAAACAAATCGGAGCCCTGCTGCCAAACGGCGCAGTCACACTGACACTCGACCTGTTCCCCACCCTCGATCTTGGAGCAGTGGACCAACTCGTCCTCAAGCATTTCGAAGCCGGCAAGAACAAGATGATTAAGAACAACATCGGCGACATCGTGCCTCCGCGACTCGGTCACGCCCTCATTACACTGGCGGCGATTCCCGCCACGAAGCCTCTACATCAACTCACGCGCGACGAGCGCCTGGCCTTTGCCCGCTTGCTCAAGGCGATGCCACTCCATGTGTCAGGACTCCTCGGTGCCGACAAGGCGATTGTCACCGGCGGCGGCATCGACCTAAGGGAGGTGGAGTTTAAAACCATGCGTTCCAAGCTGTTTTCAAATCTCTTTCTGGCCGGCGACATTCTCGATTTTGACCGACCATCAGGAGGATTCAGCCTGCAAATTTGCTGGACAACGGGCTACATCGCCGGTGCCAGTGCGGCCCTCAAAGACTAAAGAAAGAGAGCCGCACAGCCGCAGGCTCTCTTTCTTTTTCGCCCGCTATCAGCGCTGCTGCCCCTGACCGCCATCGCGGCGATCGTCGTCACTCTTCTCATTTGGACGACCGGATGAATCGCCGCGGCTGCCGTCCTGACGGCCGAAATCATTTTGGCCACCCTGACCCGATTGCATGCCGCGATCATCGCGACCATTGCTATTCAGCTTCATACGAAAAGGGGGGAAGGAAATAGGCAGCGTAGGCTGCGGTACATTGAGACGATGCATGAGGCAGAGACTTACCCAGGTAACTGTCTATTGCCTCTTATGGGGCATTACGCGGGCTATTTCCCCTTGGCAAACTGGCTCCTTTAGAGCCTTGCATGGCAAAAATAGAGCTGGTACAACGAGCCGTCGTGGACGGCACCCAGGACGCTGTTTGCGTTGTCTCCCCCATTCTCCGTATGCACCGCCCCTCATCGTACAATCCAGACACGGTCACGCTCATCTCGTACCCCGGCGCCGGTAAGAATACCGCCAGCCAAGTCATGCGCGCCGACTTAGCCGCACAGGATATTCCAACGCAGTATTACGAGGCCGGCGAGACAGTGCGCGAACACATCAAACGCGAGACGGAGTTCGGTCAAATGGTAAAAGACTATAGCGAGCGCGGCCTACTGGTGCCCGACTCGTACATTGTGCCGGTAATTCGCGACGATATCGCCAAACTAGAGACCAATGCGGTCTGGTTTTTGGATGGCTTCCCGCGCAGCGTAGGCCAGGTGCCGCACTACCTCCGGCTTATGGAGGAATTCAGGCGAAAAGACATAATCCTCAACCTCGAACTCGACCAAGATCCGCACATTTCCGCCGAGATCGCCCTGGCGCGCATCGCCTATCGCGCCGAGCAGGCCCGTCTACTCGGCAAGCCCGTGCGCAAGGACGACCTCAATCCCCACAAGCGCATGGAGGAAGCAAAGAAGCTGCACGACGTCCTTGCCGCCTTGGAAGAATCCGGCAGTCGCATCATCACCATCGACGCCAAACCCAAGCCCGAAATCGTGGTAGCACAGCTACGCCAAAAACTCGCCGTGCGCATTCTCACCGCCGCCGATTGTGATCGCTCCAGCAGTCCGAATACGAAGCACCATGGCGCGCCTGGGCGACTCGTACTGCTTGAGCAAACGGCCTAAATACTACTTATAGTCCGGCAGCTTTTCGGTCTGATACGGACCACGGTAGATCCAAAGAATCGGCAGACCATCAACGATCACCCGGTGTACCAAGCGGTCTTCCGGAACGACGTGCTCATAGCGCGACCAGCGGAGCGTATCGACGATGTAGAGGGCCTGCGCCGAACTTTTCACGGCATACAGTCGCTTCTGGTCGGCCGGGGGCAGCATGAGCAGATCGCCAATGCCGACGTCATTGCGGATGTAGACGGGAATACGCTCGGTCTTGTCGTTATCCGCGATCCACTTGAGACCGGCGTAATACGATAAGCCCCAGTAGTCCATTTCCATTTTCCCCTTCACAAGCGACGACGGAACGCTGAAGTACACGTACTGAAAGGGGTGCCATCGCACCATCCAAAACAAGGTGGCCGCCATATTGAGCAATACCGCACCGGCCAGGACACGCCGCCAGAGCACACTCGACGCCTCCCAGAGGCGCTTGGCACCGTAGATGGCGAGCAACAGGAAAGCGGGGTAGACGAAGAGCAGGTGGCGCCACTCGTCGAAGAGGCCGATACGGCCAAGGAGCTTGGCGATAAAGGGCAGGCCGATCCACAAGAGCGCAATGACCGCTAGCGGCTGGCGAGCGAAGAATGGGCGCGGCCGCCTCAGTCCCATGAGGACCAAACCTGCACCCGTGAGAAACAAGGCGGAATACGCCAAGGGAATTGTTAGCGCCATCCAAACCGGAATGTAATGCCAGGGGAAGCGCGCATCGTAGACAGTGCCAAGGTAGAGCCCCTCGTCGATACGCGTGGTGTTATCGAAGATGGCGCCAATGAGACCGCCAATCGGGTCGTGCCAGAGGAGTGGCCAGACCGCGATTGTGAGGGCGAAGGTGGCAACAAGAGACCCCAATCCCCACAAGGCCCAACCACGACGTTCACTCGCCGGCGCCTGCAGACAGCGCATTCCAAACCAAAACCCCGCGAATGCCGGTAGCAGCAGCGAAAATGGACGCAGGCTGATGGAAAATCCGGCCACCAATCCAAAGAGGACCGTACGCACTGCCGTGGGACGATCGACGAGGCGAGCCAAGAGCAATACCGACAACGTGAAGAACGTCAGCGTCGGCAGATCCTTGGGGTTATAGAAAGCATGCGCAAACATGCGCGGCGAGATAGTGAGGAACAGTACCGCCAACAGTGCCCACCAGTGACTGCCAGTGACGCGCTTTGCCAGAAAGAACAGCGACCACCAACCGATGCAAAACACCGCAAATGAGAGCAGACGCGAGGCGGCCATCGTGGCCATGTACCCCTCGCCGGCCATCTGATGAGAGAGCCAAATGAACGCGAGTTGATAGACAGGGGTGTGAAAACGCCAATCGGAAGCGGCGGGCAGCGGCCCGCCTTTAAAGAGGTAGTCCCAGGCTTGCAGGCCGAAGGCAAAGAGGGGTGGCTCATCCATCGACATCGCAAAATCTGTGCGCACCATCCAAGCCACGCACACCAAGAGTGCAAAGACGGCCCCAGTCAGCAACCAAGGGTGTTCGTCACACCAGCGATGAATCGTCGAGAAGAGGGACATGCAGCCAGTGTAGGGGCCGACACACGTGGACGATAGGCACCTTAAAGCACGGCGCCGGAGCCGACCCCGGGCGTTTGACCGTACAGACCGGTTAGCACGCCTTTCGCTAAGGCATGATCAGCGAAGGCCTGCTCTATTTCGGCCATATCCGCACCGGGCTTTAAGCGCAGCGGCGCATCAAAAGCATAGACGGCGAATTCGTAGCGATGAGGCTTATCGAGCGCACGGCACGGGCCACTGTACCCCACGATACCGGCGGAATTCTGCGCCTCTACAGCACCGGCAGGCAGCGTGGCCTCGTCCCATTCCAGCGCCGCATCGTCTGCGTTCCACATTGCCCAATGCAAGGCGGGACCACCCTCGGCATCCAAGTCGCGCATTATCGCACCGAGCGCCTTCGCGCCACGAGGAACACCAGCGATGGTTAGTGGCGGCACTACGTTGCGGCCGTCGCAGGTATAGGGCTTAGGGATCACCGCCCCTTCGCTGAAGGCAGTACTCGTCACAACGAGTGGCGGCAGCGGTGCCGACGCACAGGCCGTCAACATCACAACGGGGACAAGAATGAAAGAGGCGATGCGCATGACCCCAGTGTAGCCACTGCACCAAAGAACGCGAAAACTTCAAGATGGGAGCGGCCGCGGCAGGCGCTACGATCGCGACCATGCGCCACTCCACACTCCTCGCCGCCATCACTGCCGTCTTGTCACTCTCGCTGAGTGGCTGCATCGCCGAAGGCGAGGCCCGGCGCATTGAGACCATGACCACCCAATCGTCCTCCGCACTGTCATCAACAGCCACCTCACCCACTAAAACAGCCGCCCGCGCCTCGCGCAGCGCCGTCTCCAAACCCGCCCCCCGGCCGCCCGCCCCCCCGGCCCCCCCACCCACGCCCCCCACCGAGTTGACGGTCCCGATCTTGGTCTATCACCACATTCGACCCACCAAGGGCTACTCCAAGGAAACCTGGAGCTACAAGATGTCCGTCTCTCCCACGGTATTCGAGACACAGATGCAGTGGCTGTTGGACCAGGGCTACACCACTATCAGTCTCACCACGCTGGCCGAGATGCGCGCCGGCACCCGCCTGGGACCAACAAAGCCCGTGGTCATCACCTTTGATGACAATCAGATGTCGGCGTACGACCTGGCCTTGCCCGTCCTGGTGAAGAACAACCAAATGGCCGTCTTCTATCTGATTACGAACCGCTTGGACAACTCAGATTCTATCGGTGCCGCCCAGATCCCCGCACTCATGGCCGCCGGCATGGAGATTGGCTCACACACCGTGACGCACGCGGACCTGGTGCGTGTCTCCGATACGCAACTAGCCACCGAGATGGCAGACAGTCGCACCGCTCTTGAGGCCCTAACCGGGTCACCAGTGCTGCACCTGGCCTACCCGCTCACCTCGCAGAACGAGCGTGTCCGCACCGCCGCCCAGGCCGCGGGCTATACCACCGCCACCGTCATGGACCCCCGCTCCAGCACCATGAAAGACAGTCCCTGGAAGCTTCCTCGCATTATGATGACGGACGACACGAATCTGGCCCGTATCCTGCCCTAAACCAGCTTTCCGTCTCAAAGTAGGCAAAGGCCATTTCTACAGGTTTTCCGTTGCACGCTCCCGTTCCTCGGTCCACAATCGCAGCCAATGCAACTCTCACTCAATCCGGAGGAGTTCCGCCGCTTGCTCCTGCTCGCCACCCTCGGAGAGGTCGTCATGAATGACTGGACGCCGCAGCGTGAGCTCACCGAAGAGCAACAGTCCTGCATTGATGTGGTGCAAGATCTCTACGGCCACGCGGTTCGCGATCGCCAAGAAAGCCTCGTTTCAGAGGACAGTGAGACCGGCTGCCTCCTGCCGGGAGAGGGCATGCGGGCCGAGATCGACAAGTGGCTCTCCACCTACGACAACGACGTCTTCTGGGATGAACTGGTCGCGCGCTTAGCCCAGCGCGAGATGATCTGCGAATACGGCCGCGAAACACTTGAGCGCATGCCAGATGCCTACCGCCGCCAGGCCGAGCAACCCATGCTCGACTACTACTGGCGCGAAGTGCGTCAAAACGGCATCGACCACCTTGTCATGGAAGAGGACGCCCCCAGCCGCCAGCCTCGGCGCCGTCTTGGCCGCGGTCGCAGCGGCACGACGAACAAGGCCGAGCCCAACGACGAAGCGACCGAGTCCTAACGTTCAGCGCCGACCACCAAAGTGGCGACTGCTGCCGGTGCGACGCCCTCCTCCGCCACCGCCGCCATTGCCGCGACGGTTAAATTTAGGACCAGGGTTCGATTTGCTGACATGCGACGCGACGGTCGGCGCCTGGATGTGCTTCGGCAGAGAACCACGCTTAATGGAGGTGCGAATAAGACGTTCGATATCGGCCACGTCGCGGGCTTGATCCGGTGATGCGAACGAAATCGCCTTGCCGCTCGTACCAGCCCGAGCCGTGCGACCGATGCGGTGAACGTAGTCACTGGTGTCGTCGGGCAGATCAAAATTCACCACAAGCTCCACGCCGGTAACGTGGATGCCGCGAGCGGCAATGTCGGTGGCCACGAGCACGCGATACTTGCCGGACTTAAACCCCTCAAGAGCCGCTTTGCGCTGGCCCAGAGAACGATTGGCATGAATCTCCGCGGCCGTATGACCGGCCGCCGTGAGCGCTTTGGTCATCTTGGTGGCGCCGTGCTTGGTGCGCGAAAAAACGAGCACACGGCCTTTAGTCTCGGACAATAGGTGTTGAAGCAGCGTAAGCTTGTCGGCCTTGGCGACGAACATCATCTCTTGCTCCACGTTCTCGGCAGCCGTACCGGCGGGCGCCACCTCCACGCGCAGCGGCATCTTCATGTGGCGGGCGGCCAATTTGGTGATCTCCGGCGGCATGGTGGCCGAGAAGAGCAGCGTCTGACGTTCGGGCGGGATGTGCGAGAGGATGCGCTCAATCTGAGGCATGAAGCCCATGTCGAGCATTTGGTCGGCTTCGTCGAGCACGAGCGTGGTCACACCGCGCAGCGTGATCGTCCCCTGCTCCAAGTGATCATTGAGACGGCCGGGCGTGGCCACGACAATGCGAGGACGCTGGCGGATATCGTTAATCTGCTGACGCATCGAGGCGCCGCCAATGATGACGATCGTCCGAAAAGACAAAGTGTTCGCGAAGGCACGCAGACTTTCTTCTACCTGAGCGGCCAATTCGCGGGTTGGGACCAAAACCAGACCGCCTCCGCCTTGCGCTGCCAGGCGCTGCAGCATTGGCAGACCAAAGGCGAGCGTTTTTCCCGTGCCGGTCTGAGCAATGCCAATCACATCTTTTCCCTCGGTAGCGATCGGAATGGCCTGCAGCTGAATGGGTGTCGGCTGGCTAATTCCGCGCTGAGCAAGAATCGGTAGGAATTTTTCGCTCACGCCAAGGGCGGCGAATGCGGAGGTATCTGCGGGTGTCATCGCCCTAATCGTACAGGAGAAACGCGAAAAAGCCCCATCATTCCGTTAACGAAGCCCGTCGGCGGGCCGTTGCAGCAACCTTTGACGCCGTTCAGACCGGGCTGAAGCCCGCCGTGGAGACGCGGAAGACGAGGGCGTGCCGATAAACGGTGTATTCGCGGTTGACGGAGAAGATGTTGAAAGGGACGTCATCGGCAGACGCAGGGGGCCATAGCCCGGCATTGGGTTATAGATGGCATTCCCACCAAGCGAGAACGACGCCAAACCGGCCATCTCTAGCCACAGCAACGTCAGAACCGCGGCCGCCACGGTGGCAATGGCAAGGACGGTGCGATGGCGACGGAAGGTCGGCATAGATGTTGGTATTCGTTCATTCTACCAGATGTTAGCTATTAGAGCCATAGAATGGCGATTCCTACCCATACGCAGTGAGATGGTCTGGTCTCTGGCGAAAAAATATCGAATATGTTATAATGATGCACGTGACACACACACATTTCCGCTCTGCACTCTTCGGCCTTGGTGCGATCGCCGTGCTCGTCTTGGTTGCCGCTCAGGCCCAAGCCGCCGCCAGCCTCTTCCTGGTCGTACAAAAAACCTCCAATACGCTCATTCTTCAGGCGAGCGACGGCAAGGTCTATATCGTCGACAGCGAACCGTGTCCGGTAGCCAACGGCGACACGGTGGCCGTAGACACAAACCTCGACGGCGGCCCAGAGGTGGCCGGCAAGCTCACCAAGGGCGCGCGCTACTTCAACACCAACTGTGCCATTTGGAATTCGCGGCCCATCAGCCAGCGGGTGACGGTAACCAAGGCACTCAGCAACGACGAGCAGTTTCTTGGCACGTACGCCGGCCAGTCGGCCCTGATTGGCTACGGACCGGGCTGCGGCCTCTCCATTAAGACCTACGAACGCCAGGACATCTACCTGGCTCTGAGCAACGACAAGTTCGATGCGGTCAACGACACGATCATCCTGCCCAACGGCAACACCTGCCCCGTCACAGAAGTGACGATCATCGACGGGCGCAGCGTGACGGCCGCCACCTGCCCGGCCAACTCGGTCCGCCACCCCACCGATAAGAAGCTCTGCGTCTGCGACGTGGGCTTCCTGCCGAATGCCGATGGCATTGCCTGTGTAGGCACACCGCTACTCTGCCCGGCCAACTCCACCCTCGTGAGCGGCGTCTGTCAGTGTGACCAGGGCTATATCAGCAAGGACAACCGCTGCGTGACCGAAGCTCAGGCTTGTCAGTTCGAGCACGGCGCTTATGCCGACGGTAATCGTAGCCAATGCTGGTGCAAGGCTGGGTATCACTTTGGCGCCAACAATCAGTGCGTGCGCGACTCCGGCACCACGCCCTCGTCGAGCACTCTGGAACAGACCAACCTACGCCGCGTGCGCTGCCCCTATGGCACCGTCCGCCAGCCAGACAGCAATTTGTGCTGGCCGAAGTGGTACTAATCAGGCTTTGCCCTGACCGCGGGTTACATTGACGATCACGCTATTGCTCAAGAGACCATTGGGGATGATGGCAATCTTGTCGTCGTCGGTACGCATGAGCGTCGTGAACAGTTCGATGCGCTCCACCGTGCCCTTCTGCCCCTGAGCCTCAACACGGTCTCCTACTTTGAACGGCTTAAAGAAGAGGATGAGGAAGCCGCCCGCCAGGTTGCTCAAGCTACCTTGCAGCGACAAGCCCACAGCCAGGGAGGCAGCACCAAGAACGGCCACAAACGACGTCGTCTGGATGCCGACCATCGAGGCCACACTCAAGAGAATAAGTGCTTTTAATCCAATGGAGATCGTACTTTCGACGAAACTTCGGAGCGACGGCTCAACGTGCTTCAGGCCGCGGCAGGCAACATCGGCAACAACGCGCACCAGGCGGAAACCCACCAGCAAGACAATGATTGCCAGAAGCGCCTTCGGCAGATACAAAGCGGCAGTTGCCACCAGGGGCTGCAAAGCATCGGTCAGTGCGAGCGGGAGCGTCGGCATAACAAAGAGTGGGGATGATATATGTATTTAGCCCTTATAGAGGCCAAAATGCAAGACTCAGACAATCAGCATCGCGTCTCCAAACGAGAACAAGCGGAAGCGGCGCTTGATGGCTCGTTCGTACAGTGACAGCAGAGTTTCCCGGCCAATCAAAGCCGCCACTAGCATGAGCAGACTGCTCTTCGGCACGTGAAAGTTCGTTAGCAGGCCGTCGACCATGCGAAATGTGTAACCTTCGCGGATAAACAGATCGGTCACGCCCTGCCGGCGGAGCTTCTTGCCGGCCACAGCCGACTCCAGGGCGCGTAAGGCAGTTGTACCAATGGCAATCACCGGATGACCTTCTTTTTTGGCTTTTTCTAGGGCTCGAAGGCTTTTTTCAGGAACCACAAAGCGCTCTTCATGCAGTCTGCCCGATCGCCACTGCGCCTCGGTCAGTGGCGCGAACGTGCCCAGATTGACGTGCAGGACGACATCGACAAACCGCACACCTCGTCGCTTCAGCTTTGCAATGAGACGCGGCGTGAAGTGCAGCGACGCAGTGGGCGCAGCAATAGAACCGCTCACTGCAGCGAACACCGACTGATACTTCGCCCGACGCTCACTCTCGGTCAGGGGGCTATGCTTCATGTAGGGAGGCAGGGGGGTCTTGCCATAGCGCGCCAGCACGGCCGCTGGGGCCATACCTACGGGCTTCACGCGCCAGCCGCGACCCAACGATTCCTCGACCATCAGGTGGCAACGCGGCCCCAATCGCAATTTTTCCCCAGGCGTCAGGCGCCGATTCACGAGCGCAGAGAATGCCCCTCCTACCATTGCCGTCACTAGCACTTCCACCGCACCGCCGGTGGCACGGGTCGCTTCCAGTCGAGCCGGGATGACCTTCGTCACATTCCGAACTAGCACCGCTCCGGGCGGGAGAAGATCGGGCAAATCGGACACGCGGCGGAAGCGGACCGCCCCCGATCGTCGATCATAGGTTAGGAGTTTGGCGCTATCTCTAGGGCTTGCGGGGTGATCGGCAATCAGTGCCGTCGGCACCTGATAGTCATATGCCTT
>CAZYNU010000027.1:0-15074 GCA_964648045.1 uncultured Candidatus Peribacteria bacterium | reverse complement strand
AGAACCATGGAGAGGGGCTCGGCGCGCCAGCGTTCTGCTCCCAGAGACAAGCTCTTGAGCCCGAGTCCCGAAGGGGCGACAGGCGAAAGGCTTGTCTCGCAGTGCCCTGGGCAGCGCCACCTTTTGCGCGCCTGCAAAAGGTGGCAATCCGTCACATATTCTGCCCCGGATAAATACTACTAAAACACCACCATTATCCTCCTATGCAAGATGGCCAGACTACCGCAAGAGCAAGCTCTGGAGTATACTATCTAGATACACACACCCCATGCCTTCTTCTCCTTCCGCCTACCAGAAGCTCTTCGTGCGCGCGTTCGATGCCAAGTCCCTAGCGGACAAGGTGCAGAACAAGCTTGCTCTCCAGCGTGAGCTGGGTTGGCCGGCCGAGCCGAAAGCTCCGATGATCTGCCTTCCTGAGGGAATGACCGATGAGCTGGGTGGAGCCCTGCTAAAGGGGGTGTTGCCCGGTCTTGTTAGTCAGAACGTGCAAATGTTGATTCGTGGCAAGGGGAGCGCTGCCTATGCCAGCATTTTTTCGGAGCTTCAAACCCGCTATCCGCACCGCATCGCCATTCTACCGAATACGGACGAAGGCATGGCGAAGATGCTCTCGGCTGCCGACATGGCTCTGTTTCTGGCGCCCGCCAGCAAAGAGAACGAGACGTTGCGGGCGTGCTTGTCTTGCGGCGTTCTGCCGATAGGTCAGGCCGGATCGCCGCTCCTTGAGAATTACGATCCCGTGCAGGAGAGCGGCACCGCCTTCACGTATGAGGATAGTAACCCCTGGCATGTGTTTGCGGCCGTGGTTCGCGCGCTCGAGACGTTCAAGTTGCCGTTCGACTGGCGCACCATCCAGCGTCACGGCATGGAGATGGTGGCCTAAGCGCCCTGCATCTTGTTTTCTTGTCATCGTCTCACGACAGACCGGGGCGTATTTGTCGTCGAGCAGTAGGTCTGTCGATTCTTGCTTAGTGACTTCCTGTCGTCCCGAAGCCCCCACGCGTGGCTGCGCCGTGGTCGTCAACCTCCACCCACTCCGCTTTTTCCAATTTGATGATGAGGGCCTGCGCAATGCGCTCGCCGCGCTCTACTGTCACGGGATCCTTCGTGATGTTCATCACCTGCACGAGCAGCTCGTCCTTGGGGCCGTGGTAGTCAGCGTCGATCACGCCCATGGAGTGGGGGAACGACAGGCCTTTCTTGCGCGGCAGCGATGAGCGTGGCGCGATAATGAGGCCATAGCCCTCCGGAATCTTCACGATCACGTTACCGGGCACGAGCGCGATCTCGCCCGGGGCGATCACCGTCGTCTCGCGGGTGATGAGGTCGCAGGCGATGGCGCCCGCCGTGTTGTACGTGGGGAGGGGGAGCGTCTTGTCGATGCGCACGATGTCGATCTGCATGTTTAGAGCCTAGCGGCACCCGTCACGGTCGTGAAGCTCTTAGGGCCTGCGTCGTTCGGGTAGGCCAAGCACGTTCGCGTCGAGGAGGCCATTCTCGATTAGCTCATTGAGCACGAAGCTTTGCCCGCCGCCTGCGTCGCTGCCATCGAACTTTAGGCGTAGGAGATCTTGGGGGTTGCCGCGATCGAGGATCTTGCTGCGGATTACCTGGTTGAGCTTGGCTTTGATTTCGTGCTGAAAGTGAGCGTACGCCGTGGCCATCTGCGGATCGCGAGCACCGAGGTTCTTGAGTTGATTGGCACGGTCGATGATGCCGCGGGAGTACGTGATGATCTTGCCGGCATTGGGCAGGCGGCCGGTCGATTCCACTTCGAAGAGTGCGCTTAAGAAGCTTTCGGGCAGCAACACGATCTCAGAATTGCTGAAGTATCCCGAAGCGGCCGTGCGCATGTCGAAGTCTTCGAAAGCGCCGAACAATTTCGAGAGGTCGCGCACTCCTGCGAACTGGGGCTCGAAGATAGAAATGTGTTTGCCGTCGGCGATCTCGGGGGTTTGGCCGGCAAGCATGGCCCCGACGATCTTGGCCTTTTGCGCAGGGTCGAGTTTCTTGCCGGCGCGGCGTTCCACTTCCTGTTCTACAACCATCACCGCTCGCGAGAGCGGATCCTTGGCTTCGGCCGGCTTGCCTTCCTTGCTCCACTGTTGGATGTCGCCGGCGTTGGCTGCGTAGTACGCCATGGTGTACGGAATCTGGTTCCAGGAGGCCTCGCCGAACTTCGAGAGGATCGTGTCGTTCATGTAGCGCCCCACGTTCGGTTCGCGTAGCCAAAGGTTCAAGCGCGACGCAAAGATGGCCGAGGTGGCCGGGTCCTTGGCCTTGCGCAGCGCGCCGCGCAGGATGCCGATAGCCTTCCAGTAGCCGTTGCCCTTCATGGCCTTATCAAAGAGAGCGATGTACGAATCGATATCGTTTTTACCTTCAACGACGACCATCTGGTCTTGCATGTCCTTGTTGCCGTTGGCGTTGCTCTTGCTAAGTAGTCCGCTTAGGTATGATGCGAGGATGTCATCCTCCATGTAGTCCTTCGGCACCACGCTTCGGATGTTGAAGCCGAATGCCTCCACGCCCGGCAAGGCTTTGTCGTCGATGAAGTTGTATTTCATCAGCGGGTAGAGCCAGCCCTTTTGCGAGGCAAACTCGAGGATGGCCAGGAACTGACTCGGTTTACCCGTGCTCTGCGACAAGACGCCACCCTCACCGAAGAGATCGTTGAAGCCAAGTTCACGTGTGCCAATGGCTTCAATGAAATCTTTGCGCTCCTTGCCCTGATCGTTCGCGACTTGGTCACTGAGTGACTTGCTCACATCTTCGCCGTAGGGGAGCCACTGAAACATCTTGCCCACCTTCTTGGCGACGACGTTCGACTTCCCCTTATTGTGGCCCTTTACCGATTCGGCATAACGCTCCTGCCACTTTTTAAAGCCTTCGATAATCTGGTTGATCGAGAAAAACTCGATATTCAAGGCGCCCAATAGTCCCGTCGATGTTGCCTTGCTAGATGCCTCAGGCAGCTCCGATTTTTCGACGGCCTTCAACATGTCATCGATGCGGGCTTCTTTATTGGTTTGCTCAAAGAAGGCTGCCTGCTGATTGATGAAGGCGAGTTTTTCCGGGATGCCGGCTCGGTTGCCAAGTAGTTGGATGGCAAGTGTCTTGTCCGTGGCATTGATGCCTTGTACCCACATGGTGGGATCGGTGATGTCTGGCAGGCCGCCGCCCGGGTCCGACGATGTGCGGCCGCGCGTGGCGTGGATGGCGTCGGCCAGGTCGGCCACAGTGTGACGGGGGTCGGTGTCGGTCCACTCTGCGGAGCCAATATCGATGCTGTGCATTGTCCCGATCCAATCGAGCAGTTCGGTGGGTGGCAGATTGCCCTTCTCCCACTGATCGATGGTCGCGGCCACCCGCCTCATGCCGGCGATGTGCACACCTTCGTACCCCAAGTCTGCCCTGAGCTTTTCGAGTCGGCCGACCAAGCCGTGTAACTCACTGTTTGCTGCTTCTAGTTTGCGAGCGCGTTCCAGACGCTGGTCGATTAGCTGCTGGTAGTGCACCACAGAGGCGGCGAGTTCATCGAGGCGGCCAGCCACTCGCTCGCCGGAGAGAGGGCCCCTTTCTCGCGCGTCGAGTGTGCTGCGGTACTGCTGCGCGGCAAAGTCACGCACGGCGGCCAGACGGGTGCGCGAGGCGTCATCGGTCGGTTCAGGCAGGGGGCGCTCGGGATTGGGTGGAGTTTGAGGAGTGCCCGGCGCGGTTGGATTGTTTTGCCACGCCAAACGCGCTTCCCGAAACGGGGAGCGGTTCCAAACGCCAGCGGGGAGGAGGGCCCGGAAGCGCATTGGGTTACAGTTTACAAAGACGGGAAAGTGTTTCCAAAATATTTTCGGTCTTTTGCGTATCTTCCTGAAGATAGGCGGAAAATACCTGTTTTACGCGGTCGGGGTGAATGGGGCCGGTTTGAATGATGATCGGCTGCCGACCGTCGGCACGCTCTAGGTGCAACTCGGTGTAGTCGGCCGCACGCAGGAACCAGAACGATCGAAATTCATTCCACGTACGGTAGCCGCCATCGAAGACAATGCCGTGCTCGTAGGCCACCAGGCGGCGGGGGGCTGGGGCGTGATCGTGGCTCAGGACATACAAGCCGCCGCAGAGCAGTGTCACGAGCGCCACCGACCAAGCGCCCGTGATAATCGAGATGGCTGTCACGCCCAGCACCACCACAGCGGCGGTGATGTACCAGCGCTTTGAGCGATGATGAAGGGGCTGGATGCGCGCCTCCCATTCCAGAATGGGTGAGCCGAAATCGTGGGGAGTGACGGAGGGGGTGGTATCCATAAGAATCCACTTATTATAGCAGAAAAACCCCTTCTTTTGCTGTCTCTAAACTTGCATCTATAACGATACTATGTCTTTTTAGCATTCTTATTTCTCTTGGGCATCAAAAAATGACCCAGCCTCGAGAGGCTGGGTCGATGCTCACTATTCCATCTCGATTCACACTTTCTTTAGTCGCCACTGGAGTGCGAAGGGGGTGATGAGGGTGGTGAGCACCACCATCACCACGATGGCCGAGAAGAGCTGGTCGTTCACAACGGGGGTGCCGTTGATCGCGAGACCCTTTCCGATTGCCGCGAAGATGAGTCCCACTTCGCCCCGAGGGATCATGCCCAGGCCGATGGTGAATCGGTCTGTGCCTTTCTGCAGGACGCCGAGGGCGCAGGCCTGCTTTCCCAGGATCGCTACGAACGTGAGCGCTAAGCCGAGCAGGAGCGTGCCCGGGTTGAGAAAGACTTCCATCTTCACCTGTACGCCCATGAGAACGAAGAACACCGGTACGAACAGGGCGCAGATGGGTCGGATCAATTCCTCCAAGTGGTGCTCCTCCGCCTGCTCAGAACCGTGACCGTTCTCGCGCAGGTAACCACGGAAATGGACTTCTTCAAGCACGAGTCCGGCGGCGAAGGCTCCCACGATCGGGGCGAGGCCTGCAAGGCTGGCAAGGTAGGCGCAGACGAAGCCGAAGCCAACCACGTAGAGCACTTTCGTGCTCGGCATCTCCAGGCGCTGCACCATCCGACTCAGCCACGGGTGGACCAAGATTCCAAAGAGAATTGCTCCCCCCAGGAATCCGATCGCCTTGGCTGAGATGATGCCGAGCTGCCAGCCGATGGCAGGTTGCCCGGCGCTGGGGTGACCGGCGGCGGTGATGATGCCGGCGACCACGGCCAGGATGATGAGTCCCAGCACGTCATCGATGACCGCTGCACCGAGGATGATCTTGGCTTCGTCGCTCTTGCTGGCGTTGAGATCCTTGAGTACGCGGGCGGTAATGCCCACCGAAGTGGCTGTTAAGGCCGCTCCGGCGAACATCTGTACATACCAAGAGCTGTTGGGCACGAGCAGCATGACCGTGATCCACCCTAAGATGAACGGGCAGACCACGCCGATGACCGCGACGACGAGGCTTGAGGGTCCGACCCGCAGCATTTCCTTCAGGTTACTTTCGAGTCCGGCCGCGAGTAGCAGCAGGATGGCCCCGATGCCGCCCCACAAGTGGAGGGCACGGGCCGTGTTGATGTGCGCGGCGGCGTCGGGGGTCTTGAGCAACGCTCCTAATTTCTCGGCTTCCGCGGGGGAGTATCGAGTCGCGAGGGCCTGCTCTAGATGACCGTGAGCATTGTCCCAAACGTCGATGAGGGGTTGTCCCTCTCGCAGCACCCGCATAAAGGGGCTGTCGAGCATGTTGACGACGACGATCGAGAAGAGGATGCCGATCGCCAGCTCCCCGAGGACGCCCGGCAGGCCGAGCTTGCGGATGGCGTAGCCGCCGATGACCGCGAGTCCCAGGACCACGGCGGTCCAGAAGATGACAGGGGCGGCCGGATCGCTGTGGCTGCCGTTTTCAGAGGCAAAGCAGGGCGTGCAGGTGGCGAGCATCATCGGGATGCTCAGGAGGCAGAGTCGCATGTTTCTCTCCAGTGGTGATGTTGAATGACCGGTCTTCCGGTGAGGGAATTATGCATTTCATACAATATTTTTTGTATTCAATCAATGGTCCGAATATGCGCGGATCTCTAGAGATTGAGCGACTAACGCCAAATATCCAGCGGATATCTGGGGATTCTCGGCGATGGTGGGCAATACTGGACTTGAACCAGTGACCTCCACAATGTCAATGTGGCGCTCTAGCCAGCTGAGCTAATTGCCCGGAGGTGTAAATGATAGAGGAAAGATCGTGGGCGAGCGCCATGGTGGCGTTTTTTGAGTAGCTCGTCCCGTAGACGGGACTCGACCCAGCTGAGCTATTTGCCCGGAGGTGCAATCCTGAGAATGCTCGCCCCTTGTTCTTCGATAGGGCAGAACTGGTGTCTTGCCTGCACGAAGCCCAGAGAGCGGGGAGAGGGTATCAACTTGCCGGTCGCGCCACAAGCGCCAGGCAGGCTTTGGCCATGCGCTTTCTCTTCGATTTCCTTTTGCCGCCCGTATCGCTCGGTGGTCAGGGCGGTCAATGGTTCACGCCCGAAGAGCTGGGGCGGTTGTTTTTGGAGAAGAGCGTCCAGCGTCTAGAGGGGGCGCATTTGGTTGGCACCCCGCTTGCTGGCCTCGATCGCCTGGTCGCTGTTGCTCCCTATGCATCGGCGCCACTCATTCGCAAAGCGCTCCATCGCGTAAAATACCGCGGCCTGACGGTGTATGCCGAGCTGCTTGGTGGATTGATGACGACCCTGTCGCCGCACTGCCAAGTACCAGCTGTCGATGTTGTGTGTCCGGTGCCGCTGCACTGGAGTCGTCGCTTCTGGCGCGGCTTCAATCAGGCTGAATTGCTCGCCGAGCCGTTGGCGCGTGAGCTGCGCGTCGCCGTGAAGCCATTGCTTCGACGCACGCGTGGCGGTCAGCAGGTTGGGCGCTCGGCAGAGGAGCGCCGTTCGGCTTGGCGCCAGGCCTTCGTGGCGGTGGGGCCGGTGCCCGCTCACGTCGTGCTCGTTGATGACGTTGTCACCACTGGTGCGACGGTTTTGGCTTGTGCCCATGCCTTGCGCGTCGCCGGTGCGCAGCGTGTGACCGTGGCGTGTCTGGCATACGCGGCATGATGTCTAGTATCGCGTTTAAGTTCCGCGTCACGCGCAAGATCAAGTCTTGTGGAAAACTTTTCTGTTTTCCACACGCAGGTTACGATCCGACGCCATGCTCCTCCTGGTCTCCGCCGTCGCCTTCGTCGTGCTCCTTACGGGGCTTGTCATTGTCCATGAGTGGGGCCACTACATCACGGCCAAAATTTCCGGAGTTGAAGTGGAAGAATTTGGCTTCGGATTGCCGCCCCGTGCCACGACGTTGTTCACGCGGAAGGGGACGATTTTCTCATTGAACTGGATTCCGTTCGGCGGCTTTGTGCGTCTGAAAGGAGAGAATGAGACGCAGCGTCGCGCCCCTGGTAGCTTCGGCGCCGCACCATTATGGAAGCGATGTATCGTCCTGCTGGCCGGTGTGTTCATGAACTTTGCCCTGGCGGTGGTGCTCTTCACCGTCGGTTTCACCTGGGGGCAGTGGATGCCCACGTATCTAACCGATCGTGATTTGCAGGCAGCCTCCGATCGAGGTGACGTTCACGCCGTGCTGGCGGTGGCCGTGACGGGGTTAGAAGAGGGCGGCGGCGCGGCGCGCGCGGGCGTCATGACCGGCAGCCTTCTTTCCATGATCGACGGCGAGCTTGTGCGCTTCCCCGATGACGTGCAGCGTCTGCAGGCGGGTAAATCCTCCGTTCGCTACACACTTCTCACGGGTTCTGGCTTCACCAAGGCGGCGACGCTTACAGTGCCCGTGGCCGACAGCCGTTCGGGCATTGAGATTAAGACGATTGTGCGTGAATTGTCGGTGCCGCCGCGTAGTTTTGCTGCCGGCCTGCGTCTGGCGCTGCGCGAGACGCAAGTGGTCACGGTGCAGACGATCTACGGTCTTCGTGATCTCGTCGTCTCGCTTGTATCACGCGTGCGCGTGCCCGAGGGTGTTACCGGCATCATCGGCATTGCTGAACTTACCTACGTTTCGGTACAGCAGGGTTTCTTTGTGTACTTGCGCCTCATGGCCCTGCTCAGCTTGAGCCTTGCCGTCCTAAACGTGCTGCCTTTCCCAGCGCTCGACGGCGGCCGCCTGGCGCTTGTGCTTATGGAAGCGGCGCTCAATTCTCGGCCGGTGCAGGCCATCCCGTTCCTCAGGCGCGCCGTAGCCTCCTTCGTTACGTTCGAGCAGACGGCCAACGCACTTGGGTTCATTTTACTGCTCCTCGTCATCCTGTTTGTCTCCGTCTATGACGTCATCCGTCTCGTCGCCTAGCGCGGCCCTCAAAGACCTGTGGCTGGAGATTTTGCAGAAGCTTGAACCCAAGCTTCAGCGCAGCTCGTTCATTACGTGGTTTAAAGACACGACCATTTTGGGCAAGGAAGAGGGCACGATCGTGGTTGGTCTGCCGCTGCCGATGGGTCTGAGTTGGCACCTGGAGCACTACCGCGCGCTCACGCTGCAATTCGCCCAAGAGATCGATCCGTCCGTCACACAAGTGGTCTACAAAGTTGATGTCTCGCTGCGTGACGATCGGCTGCGCACCTTCGACCTGCTTGAGCATTTCCCCGAACAGAAGCGCAGGAAACTTCCCGGTCGCCAGGAGGTAAAGCTTGCCGAGGGCATCGTCAGCAAGATCCTCAATCCGCGCTACAGCCTCGATAACTTCGTGGTGGGCAGCGGCAATCGGCTGGCCTATGCCGCCTGCCAGGCGGTGGCCACGGCCCCGGGCGGCAAGTACAACCCGCTCTTCCTCTACGGCGGCGTGGGACTGGGTAAGACGCACCTACTGCAGGCCACGGGCAACGCCATCCTCAAGCACTCGCCCAAGTCGGTCGTGGTCTACACCACCACCGAGGACTTCACGAACCAGGTGATCGAGGCCATCCAGCACCAGAAGATGGAGCAGCTGCGCCGCCGCTACCGCCTGGTCGACATCCTCATCATCGATGACGTGCAGTTCCTCGCTAACAAGGAGCGCACGCAGGAGGAGTTCTTCCACACGTTCAATGCGCTCTATGAGGAGCACAAGCAGATCATCCTCTCGGCCGACCGCCCGCCGCAGGAGCTGCAGCTGGAGGACCGCCTCACGTCGCGCTTCGAGCGCGGCATGATCGCCGATGTCTCCGCTCCCGATTACGAGACACGCCTGGCGATCCTCACCGAGAAGGCCCAGGAGTACCAGCTCTTCATCGACATGCAGGTGCTGCAGTTCATCGCCGAGCACGTCACCCGCAACGTTCGCGAGCTGGAGGGCATCCTCATGCAGGCGGTGGCGCAGTATGAGCTGGAGCAGCGCGCCCCCACCGTCGGCTCCATTGCCGAGATCATGCGGAAGTTCAACAAGGATCCGCACAGCGAGCCCGAAGTGATCGGCTTCGAGATGCCGGCCAAGCGCGCCCAGACCTTCCAAGACGTGATGGAGGCCGTCAGCCGCTACTACTCCGTGTCGGTGCAAGACATGACGGGCGCCTCGCGTGTGCGCGAGATCCTGCTGCCCCGCCAGATCGCGATGTACCTGAGCAAGAAGTACCTGCGCATGAGCTTCGTGCGCGTGGGTGAGATTTTCTCCGGCCGCGACCACACCACCGTCATGAACGCTTACGAGAAGATTGAGAAGACGCTCCAGCGCGATCCGCAGATGCTTCGTGAAGTGCGTGCTCTAGAGAAAGAGTTGGAATTCGTGAAGTGAGTATTTCCTCTATTTGAAAGGGTTTTTCCCGATATTGATTTTTAATAATAAGTTGTTATAAAATAATTTTAGTCGATCCTTCCTGTCCCTCGGAACCAGAGAGGTGCCCCGTGCTCAGCTTACTCGGACTGTCGTTCGTCACGTGTGACAAAGAGGAAGAGCTCACGCTGGAACAGCAAGACGCCGCGGATGTGTTTCGCGAGAAGTTCTACCTCTGGGTGAGCGGCAGCGTGGCCGCTGTCATTATTGCTGGAGCGGCGACTGTCCGCATCCTGCACGCCATCGGCCTCATCGCGTGAGGCTGCCTCGTCCACCGCCCCCGGTCCGCCGGGGGTCTTTTCTTGTGGCGAAATTTTTTACTCATGGTCCATTGGCTGGTTGAACCGTGTACGGTTCACGGCGTGATGGCCATGGCGAGCGCCACCGTTTTTTGCGTATGACGTTCTCGACATTGCTCGTCGACGGAGGTGTGAGTTTTGCCGCCGGGGCAGGGGAGGAGTACGGTGCTCCCGTGAACGTCCGTCCGACGACGACCGGCACGACCACGACGACCCGCTGAGGGTTGGCGTCCGCTGCTGAGTCTTCTCACCCCGCGCGCCTCCCACCCCGAGGTGCGTTTTTCGTTCCATCCTCCTATCATCCTCCCGTATGTGCGCCCACTCCCACGACCAGAACCCCGAAGACCTCGCCATCATGCGCCACTCGCTGGCGCACGTGCTCGCCCAAGCGGTCGAGAAGCTGTGGCCCGGCACCGAGCGCGCCATCGGGCCAGCCATCGACACCGGCTGCTACTTCGATTTCCTCTTCAAGGAGCCGATTTCCCCGGACCACTTCGGCAAGATCGAGAAGGAGATGAAGGCCATCATCCACCAGGGCCAGACCTTCCGCCGCGACGAGCTTTCCATCGCTGACGCCGTGAAATTCTGGAAGGCGAAGAACCAGCGCTTCAAGGTGGAGATGACCGAGGACCTCGCCAAGAACGAGGGCGTGGCGCATGTCACCAACTACGCCAACGTGAACAAGAAGGGCGAGGAGACCTACGTCGATCTCTGCCGCGGCGGCCACTTGGAGAACCTCGGCGATATCCCGGTCGACGGTTTCAAGATCACCTCGCTGGCCGGCGCCTACTGGCGCGGCGACGAGAAGCGCGAGCAGCTGACCCGCATCTACGTGGCAGCTTTCGGCAGCAAGGAGGATCTTGATGCGCACCTGGCGATGCTCGAGGAGGCGAAGCGCCGCGATCACCGCAAGCTCGGCAAGGAGCTGGACCTCTTCACCTTCAGCGAGTTAGTGGGCCCCGGCCTGCCGCTCTGGACGCCGCGCGGCACGCTGCTCAGAAACCTCCTCGACCAATTCGTTTGGGAGCTCCGCTCGGCCAGCGGCTACCAGAAGGTGACGATCCCGCATATCACCAAGAAGGAGCTCTACGAGACCTCGGGCCACTGGCAGAAGTTCTCGGAGGAGCTCTTCCGCATCACCACTCGCGAGGGGCACGAGTTCGCCATGAAGCCGATGAATTGCCCGCACCACACGCAGATCTTCGCCTCGCGCGGCCGCAGCTACCGCGATATGCCGCAGCGCTACGCCGAGACGACCACTTGCTACCGCGACGAGCAGACCGGTGAGCTGCATGGCCTCTCCCGCGTCCGCGCCTTCAGCCAGGACGACGCCCACGTCTTCTGCCGCGAGAGCCAGGTGCAGGAGGAGTTCCTCATCGTCTGGGACATCATCGACACCTTCTACAAGACCGTCGGCTTCGAGCGCCTCAACGTCCGCCTGTCGCTGCACGATCCGGAGCACTTCGAGAAATACCTTGGCACGCCGGAGCTGTGGCAGAAGGCCGAGGCTGCCGTGCGCCAGCTGGCCAAGGACAAGGGTGTCGACTACGTCGAAGCGCTGGGCGAAGCGGCGTTCTACGGCCCCAAGGTCGACTTCATCACCACCGACAGCATCGGCCGCCAGTGGCAGGTGGCGACGATCCAGCTCGACATCAACATGCCCGGCCGCTTCTCGCTCTCGTTCACGAACGAGGCCGGTGAGAAGGAACAGCCGGTGATGATCCACGCCGCGATCATGGGCTCGATCGAGCGCTTCCTTTCCATCTACATCGAGCACACGGCCGGCCTCTTCCCGCTCTGGCTCGCGCCGGTGCAGGTGGCCCTGCTGCCGGTCTCGGCCGAGCAGTCGGAGTACGCTGTGAAGCTGGGCGCCGACCTGTTCCAAGCCGGCGTCCGCATCGAGATGATGACGCCCGAGGACAGCCTGGGTAAGCGCATCCGCCACGGTGAGATGATGAAGATCCCGTACCTGCTGGTGCTCGGCGAGCGCGAGGCGGGGGAGGGGAATGTCACCGTCCGGAACGTGGCCACCAAGAACCAAGAGACCATGCACGCCTCGGCTTTTGTGGCGTCGCTGCTCGAGGACATTCGAACCCGCAAGCGTGCGGCGTCGGTTGGTGCCTGAGCGCTGTGCTATTCTGACGCCATGTTCGAGGCCTTCGCCATCGGCCCCTTCATCTTCTGGACGCACTTGGCGTTCCTCGTCTTGGGCATTTGGCTATCGGGTGAGTTCTTCTTTCGCTTGGCCCAGAGCGCAGGGTTGTCGTTGCATGTCTTTCGTGAGAAAGGACTCGTCTTCCTGCTGTCGTTTCTGGTGTTCGGGCGCGCATTCACGGTGCTCGAAAACTTCCGCCTGTACACCAAGGATTGGGCGCGCGTCTTTATTCTCTCGGACGGAAATTTCAGCTTTCTAGGCGCGGCTACGGGCATTGCATTGGTGCTTTACTTCACCGCCCGCCAGTCACGCACCACTTTCCTGCAGTGGCTCGACGTACTCTTGCCTGCCACCTGCTTTGGGTTGGTTTTCGACTGGCTTGGAAAGTTTGCGGCTGGGCAGGCATTCGGTGCGCCGACCGACATGCCGTGGGGTGTCACCTACGACACTTTCGTTGTCTCCTACACCATTCCGGTGCATCCGGTGCAGCTCTATTACGCCGTGTTTTATTTCTGCCTGACGTTCCTCTTGCTCATTGTTCGTCGGCACTCCAAGCGCGCCGGTGCCGAAACGCTCTTTGGCATCGTGGTGGCGGCGCTCGGTACCGTCTTCTTCGAGCTCTTCCGCGGCGATCCCTCCACGCCCGTGTTTGCCAGCCTGGCCGATCTTGGCGTGCTTTGTCTGCTCTTTGGCAGCCTGACCGGCGTGGCATTGCTTGAAGAAAAGCTCTCGCCCCGCTTGGTCATGGGTTATGAGATTGGCGCCACCTTGTTGGTGGGCGGCTACTTTTTTCTGCGGCAGGGACTCGACCTTGCCACCTATCAGCTGCGCTTCAGTCAATTCTTGGCCGTGCTGGCCCTGCTCACGGTGGTCGTGTACGTTGTCGTCCATCGCCAGCGGCATCCGCACCTCTGACGTCCCCTCCGTCCCATGCCCGTCTCCACTCTCCTCACTTTTCTCTCAGCCGATCCGGCGCTCCGCCTGATGCAAGGGCTGCTTCTCGCCTTGGCCGTGTTGGTCGTGTACTTGGTGTTCTTCACACTCCGCGACGTGTTGCTGCGCAGCCGTAACTTTGCCTTTCAGCTCTTTAGCATTCTGCTGGTAGCTTTCGTGCCGGTCGTTGGTTTCTTGCTCTACATGCTCATTCGTCCGGTGCAGACCCTGGCCGAGCGCCGTCGCGATCGCCTGCTTCGGGAGCTGCATGCTGTCTTGCCTGTTCCTGAAAAAGAGGAGAAGAAAGAGAAGGAGGCTCCCAAGAAGGAGTCCAAAGATAAGTCCCACAAAGTTTCCCCTCGTACCGCCTAATGTATGCCGCTTCTCAGCTATCTCTTCTGGCCTAATCCCGGCAATGCCGATTACAGCGATCCGAACATGGTGTTTCTTCTGGCCGTGGGGTTGGCGCTCGTGGTGGCCTCGCTGGGGCTGCGTGCCTGGCGTGCCGGTTTGGCCGATCATCGCCTAAAGAAGCTGAGCGGCAGCTGGCAGACGGCATCGTTCTGGTTTGGTCTAACGCTGGCCTTCTTGGTGGTATGTCGCGTGGAAACGATCCAGTTTTTGGCCATGCGCGCCCTCATTTTCTTGTGGGGTGCTGCCTTCCTGGCGTACGTCGTCTGGCAGGTGAAGCGATTCCGCAGTCAGTACTTCCAGATCGTACCGCGCGCCGCCACCCAGGATGCACGCGCCAAGTACCTGCCGAAGAAGCGCCGCTGAACGTAGCGAATGGCTTATGCGAGCGATGGTTCACATCCTGTGAACAGCCGTTCTATTGACAGTGTCGTCAAAGGCAGAGAGCATAGGCCTCCTATGCCTCTCAAGCACTCCACGGAAACCGTTCTCATTGTCATTCTTGGGCTCGTCATGCTTGTCGCTGGCGTGCTGACGGCCAGTTTGCCGTCGTTGCCGCTTGGCGCCGGTCCGTGGGGCATCGCTTTCCTGCTTGCGGTGCTTTACCCACTCATTCTGTACCCCTTTCTGCGCGACAACCGCGCCGACAACGTTTTCCGGTTGATGCACTGGGGCCCGGCCGCGCTGCTCGGCCTGTGGTTCGCGCTGGCACTGCTGGAGTTGATCTTTCCGGCATTCTTCATTCTTCGCCGCGTGTTGGTCTGGGGCTGGTCGCTGCTCGCGGTGGCAGCTTTGTTCGTCATGCTGGTTGCGTTCTGCCTACGCGTGCTGCGTGAGGGTGGTAAGCGCATTTCCATTTTGGCGGGCATTCTCGGCGTCTTCCTGGTGCTGGCTTTTGCGGGAGAGTGGTTTGGCTGGCCGGGTCTCCTGAGCCGCGATCTGTGGAGCGGCAAGCCGACTGTGGCCGTTACCGGCACGGGCACGGTAGCTTCGTCGTCGTCTTCCTCGTCTCGCACGTCTTCGTCTTCCTCCGTCGTGAGCGTCAGCTCGTCGTCGGCCATCACCTCGTCTTCCCGCCCCTCCTCGACGTCATCGGTCGTGTCGGCCGGTTCGTCCAGTAGCGTTGTTGCGGAGGATGAGCAGGGCTGGTTCGACTGGCTCTTTGGCTTGATCCGGAGCGATGACGGTTCGTCTTCCTCCTCCAGTTCCTCGTCCACGTCGTCCTCCAGCAGCTCTGGTATGGCATCCATGTCGTCGGTGAGCAGCGTCCCGGCCTCGTCGTCTTCGACGACGTCATCCTCCAGCAGTCGCACGTCGTCCTCGTCGTCGCTCCCGCGCATTGGCAGCTCTTCCAGCTCCACGCCGCCCCACCTGCCCCACTCGGGTCCGGGCGTGGGTGAACTCCTGCTTCTGCTGGCTGCCGGCTAGACCGGCCTCCTGCACATCCGCGCCAAGAAGCGCGCCTGAGAGGGGATCCCACCGCTTCCAAAAGAGGGCTTCGGCCCTCTTTTTGTGCGCGACA
>CAZYNU010000026.1:0-15650 GCA_964648045.1 uncultured Candidatus Peribacteria bacterium | reverse complement strand
CTCCTGGTCCCAAACCAGGCGCTCTAGCCAACTGAGCTACGCCCCGACTTAGTACAATCATACCTGAATCGTCCGGAGCGTAAGTGCTTTTTCATGTGCGCCTCGCCCAAGGGCTCGGCGGCCAAACTGAGCGAGATCCTGACCAGCCTTGGTCTGGTGAAGACGCTATGCTGTGGCCATGCTCTGTACGGTCGTCACCGCTTCGAAGAGTCGCGAGATTGGCGAGGGGCTGACATACCAAACGGGCGAATTACCCGTGCAGCTTGGATCGCTTGTGCGTGCGCCATTCCGTGGCGGGGTCATTGAAGGCATCGTGACAGCACTCAACGTGCCAGCGCCGGTTGGCGTAACCGTGAGGGCGTTGCTGGCCGTACTGTCGCCCGTTCCGCTCCTCTCGCCCGATCACCTGGCATTGGCGGAGTGGTTGGCACGCGAGTATCGCTGCGGATTTCGCCAAGCCTTGCAACTTTTTCTGCCGATACTTCCCTGGAGTACGGCATTGCCCGCGGTGCAGGTGACCTATGCCTTGGCCGAGAAGAGGCCAGACATCGACATTTCCTCACTGGCGCGGTCGCCCGCTCAGCAGCGCGCCGTTGTGCTGCTCGAGGAGCGTGGTCCGCTCACGGCCGAGGCGTTGGCGGAAGCCGACGTAACGCCGGCGGTGCGCAAGGCGCTCATTGCCAAAGAGTGGCTGCGTGTCATTGAGACGCCGTTGGAAGAGACTGTCTTCGGCCCTGTTGAGCCGCACGAGCCGACACTGACGCCGCCTCAGCAGCTTGCTCGCGATGCCATTCTGGCAGATGAACGTCCAACGCTGCTCTTTGGTGTGACGGGTAGCGGCAAAACAGAGGTATACGCATCGGCCGCAGCGGCCGCGCTCAAGGCTGGCAAGCAAGCCATGATCCTGGTACCAGAGATTTTGCTCACCGAGCATCTCATCGATCGTTTTGCCACCCTCACTCCGCCTGAGCGAATGGTCGTCATCCATAGTCGTCTCACGCCCGTGGCTCGCCGTGAGGCGTGGCGGAGCGTGTGGAGCGGCCAGGCGCGACTTATTGTTGGCTCGCGCTCGGCGCTCTTTGCGCCTGCTCGTGATCTTGGATTCATCGCGCTCGACGAGGAGCACGAGTGGACCTATAAGAATGAACAGACACCTCGCTATCATGCCCGCGAGACGGCCGAGAAATTGATGGCACTTAAGGGTGGTCGATTGGTGCTGGGGTCGGCCACGCCGTCGCTGGAGAGTTGGGCCCGCGTCCAGACGGGGCGATTCGCGTTGCAGCGCCTGCCCGCTCGTTTTGCCGATGTGCCCATGCCGACCGTGCGTATTATTGATTTGGCGCAGGCGGACTTCGGCGATCACTTTCCTTTCACGGCGTCGCTCGTGGAAGATTTGCGGACTACCCTCGCGCGTGGCGAACAGGCGATCTTATTCTTGAATCGGCGCGGCATGGCCTCAGCCGTGCTCTGCCTACACTGTCGTCGTCGGCTGGTGTCGTCGGCGTCTGGCCTGCCGTTCACGGTCCACCACGATGCTCGCGGCTTGCCGTATTTGCTCGATCATGTGGCCGGTCTGCAGGCGCCGTTGCCGTCTTCGTGCCCGTCGTGCGGTTCAATTGAACTGAAGCCCGTAGGCGCTGGCACGCAGCGCATCGAGGCGATCATGCAGAAGCTCCTGCCGCAGGCGCGGTTGCTGCGCGCTGACCGCGACACGCTCAAGAGCCCCGAGGATATTCGCGCGTTACTTGGAGCGATGACCTCCGGCCAGGCCGACATCCTCATTGGCACGCAGTCGGTGGTGAAGGGCCTCGACCTGCCAGGTGTCACCCTGGCGGCCGTGCTTGTGGCCGATGTCGGCCTGTCGCTGCCGACCTTCCGTGCCGGCGAGCGTGTATTTCAATTGCTCACGCAGTTGGCCGGACGCAGTGGCCGCCGAGGTGCCGGGTCCGTCATCATTCAGACTTTCCGTCCCGACGCGCTCGAGATCCGCGCTGCCGCCGCGCACGACGCTGAGTTCTACCTGCAGGAAGAGATGTCCGTTCGCCAGGCGCTGCGCTATCCCCCATTCACGCGGATGGTGCGTTTCTTGGTGGCCGATTCCGGTGCCGAGGGACGTGCCAAAGCGCTGGCAGCCGCCATTCGCCCCAAACTTGGTCCCGACGGCGCCGTCACGGTCGCGCCGACTTTCTACGGTAATGGCCGAGAATGGCACGTTTTGCTGCGCGCTACGGATCCTCTTCCCCTTCTGGATGGACTCAATTTGGAGGGCATTTCGGTGGACGTGGACCCGGTGGATTGTCTCTGACGACGTTCGTCTGAACGTTGTCTAAAAGCCGTTTTTCTGCTACAATAAAGAGAAACCCACACCCAATGTCGACCGCTTCGAGTCCCACCCTTCCCGGCAGCGATGAGCGCGATGAGTTGGCGCTCGACGAGCACGAGATTGTCGATCTACACGATGGCCGCGAGCATCCCGACCGGTTGCTGGTGGAGCGGATTGAAGGCTTCAGTCACACGACTGTCTCGCGCCTGGGGCAGCTCTTCACACTCGGTCGCTACGATCCCGAGCGTGCCGCCTTGGATGCGGCTATCGCTGCTCGCGCCGAGGAGCGTCGCCGCCAGCGCAAATTTGCCCTCACTCCGCCGCCACTCCACCGTTTGGCCAAAAAGTCCGATGCCAAGTTGGAAGCGCTGCGCGACCAAGACCGCGGCTATCGCCACGTGATCGACTACTACCAGGGCCGCATCCGCCAGGAGTCGCCCGAACCCAAGACGACGCTCGGCCGCTGGTGGAAGTGGGCGGTCGGCGAGGGCGCTCAGGTGAAGGAATACCGCCGCAAACTGGCCATGGTCGAAGGCGCATATAAGGAGACATCTGACAAGCTGGCCGCCGACCCGCGTGAGCGCATGCAGCTGGAGTTTGCGGCCGAAGACCGCAATCTTCGTGTGTTGATTATCCAGCGCGCTCCCCAATTGGCTCCCCAACTGCCAGAATTGTTGCATGCTCTCGCTATCGGCAACGCGGAACCGCTGCGTGCGGCCGTGCGCGGAGCGTTGCCTGCCGATGAAGCGGAGCGGGTGATGGCCGTTGCTCAGAAGCTGCGCGGCGAGTACGCCGGCGCCGGCTGGCGCGTACTCGGTGCATTCGGCACCGTCTTCACGCTTGGTTTCAACAAGTCGACGCGCTCGCTCGCGTCCGGCAGTAAAAACGAACGCAGCGTGCAGCTCGCTTCGTTTTATGCACGGCAGGCCGACGAGGCCCAGGTGTACAATCAACTGTCGGTCGCCGGTCAGATGCGCACCATTCACACGTTACCCGTTGGCAGCGTGTTGACGGTGGGCGGCACGTCGATGGTAGTGGAGAAGTTACAAGAAAGCCGCGGTCGCCGCGCCATACGTTTGGTACAACTTGATGATGCCCGCCAGATTTTCCTCCTCGATGTGACCAACCCGGATGCGCCCGTGCTGCGTCGCGCCGTCGGTCGCGGTCGGGAGGTGGTCATGCGCCCGTATCGCGACGTGCGTAGCCCCTTGCCGGCTTTTGCTCCGGCGGAGGCCCGGCCAATCGCGCCCACGCCGCTGGAAACAATGACGGATAGCGTCTTTACGGCCATTATGAGCAACGATCTACCCGCCGCCGAGTCGGCCCTTGCCGCGCTCGACGCGCGCTTGGTGGCAAATGTGTTGCCTGGCGACGACCCGTCGTCGTTGCAGGAGGCTCGCGCCGCCACTCTTGCCGCCCTGAATTATCGCCTGCTCGCCGCTGCGCGCTCGCCGGTGCGTGTCTTTCAAGATCCTGCTGGCTTGCGTCTGCGAGTGCCGTCGCTGCCAACTCCCGATCCTGTCTTGCCGCCGGTGACTCCCGCCCTCTCCGAGGCTGAGCGTCAGGCTATTATCATCGGCCATGTGAACGGACTGCTGGCGGCCCTGAGTACGACCAATCCGGCCGTTCGCGTCGCCGCCGCTCAAGCGGCCCTTCAGCCGCTTCAGGCCTTGGCCACGGCTGCCGCCACCGATGCCGAAGCGGCCGCCATCGCCCGTCGCGCCACCGAACTGATTGAGCAGGTCTACACCGAGGTTGGCGAGCCCGTGCCTGCGACGGTCGAGATTTCCGGTCGCACGTTGCAATTGGTCTACGTGGCCGTGCCTGCGGCCATCCTTCCTACCGAGGAGGAGCGCCTGACTGACCTCATTCGGCGCGTGGATCTACTCATTACCGCCTTCAACGCGCCGCCGGCCGAACGTTTTGCTGCGATGCAGCGGGTCATTGATGTGGATCTTCAGCCTCTCGTTGCTGCTGCCACCAGCGATGCCGCTGCGGCCGATCTGGTCCGCGACATGAACGATGTTGTGGTCGATGCATATGGTGCCACGCTCCCCTTCACGATCGTTCTGGGCCCCAGGCGCACGCTCAGTCTGGCATTCCCTGCTGCTCTGCCGCTTTCCGAAGCCGATCTTCGTGAGCGTTTTGCCGACTCACTCGAAGCCCCGTTGGCCAACTTGCGCGCACTCACGGCCGAACATCAGCGCTACGAGAACATGCACTCCACCGACTGGTGGGTGGCCAACCGCGGACGCTACGTTGCCTTCCGCACGGCCATCGCCACTACTCTTCGCGCAGAGGCCGATCGCACGACCGACGTAGCGTACCAGCGCGAGCTGCGAGACTTCGCGACGGCGATTGAACGGGCCATCGATGCTGACGGCAACTTCCCCGGCGGTCATCCGGCCATCGGTCTGATGTTGAGTCAGATGGCCGCCTTGCAGAGCGATCTGCGTCCGGCTTCGGGCGTCTCTTAATGCGAGATGCAGCGCAGTTGGTAGAGCGCGATGCCCGTGGCCACCGAGACGTTGAGCGATTCTTTTAGTCCGCCCATGGGAATCTGTACTTTGGTCGAGCAGCGCTGCATGAGTGTGGACTCCACGCCCGAGAGCTCGTGACCCACCACCACGCAGGTCTTCGGCGCGGGTACCATCTCGGGCAGCGGCACGGCGTCTGGCGTTAGCTCCAGTGCTATTAGTTGCCAGCCGTCGGCCAAGAGCTTGTCGGCGATCTCCACCGGGTCGGCGTGGTGGTCCCATGGCACCCAGGCCTCGGCGCCGAGTGCCGTCTTGGCAATCTCCTTGCGGGGCGGCGTGCCTGTATAGCCGGCCAGGTGCACGAACTCCACGCCGAACGCATCGGCTGAGCGGAACATGGACCCGACGTTCCACAGGGATCGGATGTTCGGCAGAAGCAGGCGTAGGCGGACGGCAGTGTTCATCATCAGACCTTCATCAGCTCCTCCGCTTTTTTGTCCTTGGCCTCGTCGATGGTGGCGTTGGCCTTATCCACTTCCTTTTGAAGTTGCTCGAGCAACGTTTCTTTTACATCTTCGTCTTTCTCCTGCTTTATGGCATCTTGAGCGGTTTGACGCGCCTTGCGCACCGAGATGCGTCCTTCTTCGGCCAGCTGCGAGACCAACTTTGTCATTTGCTCGCGGCGTTCTTGCGTGAGCGGGGGCAGCGATAGGCGGATGACGTGGCCATCGCTCACCGGCGTGGCGCCAAGGTCGGCTTGCGACAGGGCCTTTTCCACTGCCTGCATGACCGACGGATCCCACGGTTGCACGGTGATGGTACGTGCATCCTGCACGCCGATGCCGGCGACGTTCTTGAGCGGTTGGCGCTGCCCGTACGCATCGACCAGTACGTGTTCTACGAGGGCGGCGCTGGCGCGGCCGGTCTGTAGCTTGCCGAACTCTAGTTGAAGGTGGGCAAAGACCTTCTGCAAGTCGGCAAGGAAGGCGGAGAGACGGGGGTCGGAGCTCATGGGATGATTGTAGGGCAAGAGAGCCTGGGCGGGCAAAAAAGCTTCAGCCGGCGGTCACAAGCGTGCCGACGGGTTCGTCGCGGCAGGCGGCCAGGAGTGCCCTCTCGTCGCCTAGGTTAAAGACGCGGATAGGCAGGGTTTGGTCACGACAGAGACTGAAGGCGGCCTGGTCCATGACCGCCAGATTCTTGGCGATCGCTTCGTCGTAGGTGAGGCGGGGCAGGAGGGCGGCTGTGGGATTCTTCCGTGGATCACTGTCGTAGATGCCGTCCACGTTGGTGGCCTTCAGGAGAACTTCGCAGTGCAGTTCGAGCGCACGTAGGGCGGCGGCGGAGTCGGTGGTGAAGTAGGGCTGACCGATGCCGCCCGCGCAGATGATGAGGCGGCCTTTCTCTAGGTGGCGCATCGCGCGGCGACGAATGTAGGGCTCGGCGAGTTGCGGTACGTCCACGGCCGACATGACGCGCGTGTGTGACCCCATCGCTTCCAGTTCGGCCTGCAACGCGACACTATTCATGATGGTGGCCAGCATGCCCATGGCGTCCGAGGCCGTGCGTTCGATGCCCGAGCCCTTAGTGTCGCGGTAGCGCCAGATGTTGCCGCCGCCTACCACGATCACCAGTTCTATGCCCAGTTCGTGCACCGCGCGGATGCGCGTGGCAATACCGCGCAGTGTGGCCTGGTCGATCCCCTGCCCCGCACCGGCCGGAGACAGGGCCTCGCCGGAGAGTTTGAGCATCACGCGCTTATACGCCATGAGAGTCGGGGGTGGAGGGAGGAGTGGAAGGCGTAGCGGTGGTGGGCGCGACCGTTGGGGTCGAAGTGCTTGGTGTGGGAGGGGGTGTCGCGGACTTGGCTTCGGCGGCCTTGTCGGTCTTGGGGCTGGTGTGGGGTGGCCCCTTGGGCATGTGGTCCATCAGCGAGTGCCAAAAGCGGCTCATGACGACTACGGCGTTTTGCCAGTCTGTCCGCAACTGCTTCCAATCTAGTCGTGAGAGCGCCGCGATCAGCGGCAAGTCGGCGCGCTTGCCCTGGGCGGCGTTCATGAAGCCGACAGCGCAGCCTGCCAGCACGAGTAGTTGCAGGAGCTTGCTGATTACTGGGACAAACATGAAGAGGATGCTCAGTCCAAAGAGTGTCATGCCCTGGCGTGCGTGGAAACGCACAAACGGTGAGTCTTTCTTTAGAAAATAGACGAAAACAGAGAGGATCCACAGGTACGAGAGGGCGGCCAGGTCCTTGTTCTTGGCGATGTCTTCCTCCGGCGTGAGCGGGACGGGGGCGGGCGGTGGCGTCTGCGCGATCGGCTCGGGTGTGGCCGGTGTGATTGGGGGCGTCGTGGGCTGATCCTCCATAGGTCTCGATTGTAGGCCTGGAACGGAGGGAGTTCCAAGTGGATGACAGAGTTTCAAATGGTGCCCCGGGCAGGAATCGAACCGGCGACCAACAGCTTAGAAGGCTGCTGCTCTATCCACTGAGCTACCGGGGCACGATGGTATAAAGGATGCTGTGACGCTCGCCAATCAAGCGGTGGACTTTGGATGTGGCGCCTGCGCCGATGCCTAGTTCACAACGAGCGTGTCACGTGACAGGAAAGAAAAGACCATACGCGCCAAAGCGCGGGCAGAGTATAGCGCGGTCCCACGGCGGGGCACGCGCTTACCGGCGTCTCAAGAAGACCGTCCAAACCACGCGACTGACGGCCGTGAGGATGGCGAGCGAAATGCTGCCCGCCACCATGCCGGCCATTTGGTTCGTCGTCACTTCAAAGCCGCAGACGGCGCTGCAGCCGTCATCTCCCTTTTTGTTGCCGTCGTCGCACCATTCGTTGCCGGCCACGATGCCGTCGCCACACACCGTCTGACACTCCTGTGCTCCGCACTCATAGCCCGCTTCAGCTCGGCAATCACTGTCGCAGCCGTCGCCTTCTTCCAGATTACCGTCGTCGCACTGTTCGTTGCCCTGGCGTTCGCCATCGCCGCAGTACTCTTCGATGCAGGTCGCATTGCAGCCATCGCCACTCCGCACGTTGCCGTCGTCGCACTCTTCGCCCAGCTCGATGTGCAGCACGCCGTCGCCGCAGATGGGCTCCGCACAGGCGTTTGTGCACTCGTCGTCGTCTACGCCATTGCCGTCGTCGCACTGTTCTTTGCTGTCGGCCACGCCGTCGCCGCAGCGCGGCGAGCTGCAATCGAGGCGACAGGCATTGGGTGAGGCGTTGCTGTTCGCCTCGCCGTCGTCGCACGTTTCTCCGGGCTGCACGATGCCATCTCCGCAGGCGGGTTTTGTGCAGGCAGTGGTGCAAGAGTCGGTGTCCACTTGATTGCCGTCGTCGCACTCTTCGCCCGCCTGCACCATCGCATCGCCGCAAATGGCGTTGAAGCAGCTGTTGTTGCAGGCGTCGTTATCCACCTGATTGCCGTCGTCGCACTCTTCGCCCGCCTGCACGATGCCATCTCCGCAACGTGCCAGTTGGCAAATGTTGCTGCAGCCATCGGCGTCCTCTCGGTTTTTGTCGTCACACTGCTCACCGGCGTCCACTGTGCCGTCGCCGCAGGTCGGCAGGCGGCAGTCGGGGCGGCAGGCGTTGGGCAAGAGGCTGTTTCGTAGGCCGTCGTCGCATTGCTCGGGGCGTTCCGGCACGTCGTTGCCGCACACCGCCTCTACGTTGTTTTCGCGGCTGCACTTCTGCGAACAGCCGTCGCCCTTGGCGGTATTGCCGTCGTCGCACTGCTCGTTGCCTTCCAAAATGTGATTGCCGCAGACCGCCACCGCTCCGGGTTTACCGGTCGAGGTGGGTAGTGGCGGTCGCGAAGACGAGGTGCTGGTGCTGCTGGACAACGAAGATGCGATCGACGACGAGGACGATGTTGATGAAGTCGACACCGACGAACTGCTGCTGGGGCGCGCGGACGAACTGACGCTCGATGAGCTGGCGGGGGTCGAGTTCGAAGAGACGGCGCTGCTGCTACTGAGGATGGTGCCGCTGCCGACGCTTGTTGCCTGCGAGGACGATACGACGGAAGAGGATGACGTGGAAGAAGACGAGAGCGAAACGGACGTCGACGATGTGGATGCTGTCGACGACGCGGGCGATGCCGACGATGCGGACGACGAGATGCTGCTGGTCATCACCGATGACGAGCTGGTGAGACACGCAGGCTTGAAGACCCACTGGCAACCGCCGGTGCAGTTCTCGCCTTCTTCGTCGCACGTCGGCGCTTTGCAGCCTCGACCGCAGGTGGGCTCCGCATACGTATTGCTGATCTTCACCGGTTCGCACTCCTCAAAGCGCGACGGACTAATGATGCCGTCGCCGCAGTAGAGTTTTTTGCAGGTGCGGCTGCAATCACTGCCGCCGTTGCGGAAGCCTTCATCACACTCTTCGCCGGCGTCCACTTTGGAGTTTCCGCAGTACGGCTTCGGGGTTAGTGAACTGCTGGAAGTACTCTGGGCGCGCAGACTCGTGGGCTCGGTCGATCCGGCCAGTTGACCGCCCACCACCAAGGCCAGTGTGAGGGTGCCGATTGCCAGAAAGGCGACGTGCCGAGGGGGGCGAGGTGTGGAGGTCACGAGAATCCCTCCATTATACCAAAAAACGTGCCCGAACGGAATGGGCGATCGGGGCTAATTCGGCCTGGCTTAGGGGGCTTCGGGAGCGGCCGGATCGACGTACGTCGGTTTTTTCGGGATGGTCATCGCCGAAATTTTCGGATCTTTACCCAGGTTCTCGAGTGATTGCGACTCGGCGATCTGCATGTTGAGCACCTCGCGTTCCAGGCGCAGTTGATTGCGCTCTCGTTCCAGTGTGCGTAAGCGGTAGCCTTCGGTGGCGTTGGCGTTCTCGTGAAACAGGATGATGAGCGCCAAGAGCAAGATGAGTGAGCCGATCGACAGCATGAGCAACATGGTGCTCTGTTGCACCATTCGGCCGAGTGAACGGCGGGAAGTGGGGGCCTGGTCGGAAGGGCGGTCGGTCATCGGCGGCGGATGGCGCGTAGCAGGGCGCTGCGCGAGCGAGGATTCTGAGTTATTTCGGCGTCACTTGGACGGATGGCCTTGGGTGTCAGCAACTCGAAGGGGGCGAGGCCGCGCTTGCCCGTCAGTTCGTCGCGGGGCGGATCGGTGAGTGCGCGGAACGAGTGCTTCACGCTTCGGTCTTCAAGCGAGTGGAAGCTGATAATGCCAGCCCGGCCGCCAGGGCGCAGCAGATCGGGAATCGCTTTGAGCATATTGTCGAGCGCTCCCAGTTCGTCGTTTACCCAAATGCGCAGAGCTTGGAACACTTGCGGCAGCAAGCCTGGCGTGCGGCGACCGCCCCATTCCTCCACGGCTGCTCGCAATTCGCCGGTGGTCTTGGGTGCGTGGCGGCGGATGGTACCGGCCAATTTTCCCGCAAAGCGCAGCTCGCCGTAGTCGCGTAGCGCCCTGATGAGTTCGTCTTCCGAGGTGTGGGCGATTTTGTCGGCGGCGGTCTGGCCCGCGGTGCGGTCGAAGCGCAGGTCGAGCGGTCCCTCGAAGCGGAACGAGAAGCCGCGGGAGGCGTCATCAACGTGCAGTGAGTTCAGGCCTAGGTCGGCCAGGATAGCGTCGAACTCACCCAGGTTGAGCGTGGCGATGGAGGTGAAATTCGCATGGATGAAGTGCGTCTCTACCTGGAGTGCGGCCAGTCTTTCCTTTGCCAAGGTTAAGTTTGTTTCGTCGGCGTCGAGTCCGACGACCACTCCCCTTCCCTGCAACCGTTCGGCCAGCGCGGCCGCGTGGCCGCCGAGCCCCAACGTCAGGTCCAGAATGCGCTCGCCGGGCTTGGGGTCCAGCAGGCGGACGGTCTCTTCGAGCAGGACGGGGACGTGGCCCAGTGCAATATCAGCCATGCACTGATAATACAGTGATTGTCAGTCTTCTTCCGGAGTGGCAATTTCGTTTGACGCCTGATTATTGATTGGCGAAAGAATGCCGCCATTGTCGACGAATTTGCGGAGAGGACTTGTCCCCGATCCCCACTCTGAAACGGCATCTGAAGCGCGGCCGGTCATATGGCGAGAGAGGAATTGGCCGGCTTCCAATTGCATGACCATGCGAAGATTCCGCCTCACTTCTTCTTGGTGTGACTTTAGCCATCGCATGTGGATGTATGCGTCTGCCTCCTCGGCACTGCCGCATGCTGCCTGCAGGAGCTGGAGAGCGGCGTGCATCGCGCGCTCCTGCATTCGATCGACATGCTCATTTTGGCGGGCGTTAAAGGCGTATCTTTCTGCGGATTTCGGACGCGTGCGCTTCCCTTCCTCTTGCCAGCTGATGCGCTTGTATTCCTCTTTTTCTCGGTTGAATTCAGCATCTATCTGTTCGATCTCAGCGCGGATGCTTGGCGGGCAATACTTTCGGATGAACATCATTGCCATGTGAGGAGCGAATTCCGCCAATGGCTCCACCGAAGTCGTTGGTTGATATTTCTGCTGCAACAAAGATCGAACTCTTGCTTTGATTTCTTCAATATGAGGAATAACGGATTGCTCTACGTTCTGCCCCTCGGTTACTGAGTAAAATTCTCGTGCCGCATCAGAGATTGTTTGTTCCTTCCAGCCTTCATCCTGAGCGGCTGCCAAGTATTCAGCGAGTGTTGTCATATTATTAAAATAATAAATTATTAATTTCTGTCAATTATTCATTGGCCGCGCCAAACTGGCGGAGAGGGAGGGATTCGAACCCTCGATACGGTTTGACCCATATACCACATTAGCAGTGTGGTGCTTTCGGCCACTCAGCCACCTCTCCAGGGGGCCCGCCCACTCTAGCAAATCCCCGCGCGGGGAGAAGGCCTTATTGGGCCGTTTCTGCTGCCGCGGCCCCTTGGCGATAGCGGCACCAGCGACAATCTTTGGCAGGAGCCGCCAGATTGGGCGCGTCGAGGCATTCGCGGGCGGCACGCAGGGCGTCTGGTACCCAGCGGCAGTCTCCGGCATGGGGCACTACCGAGAGTGCGAGGGGCAGCATCGCTTCCGTTTCCCGATCGGGGTCGGCGTTCGCCACTACCCAGTAATCCTCACCGAAGGTGGGCAGACCGTTGGCTTCGATGAGCCAGCGATACATCTCGAGTTGGCGGCGATAGCCGTCGTAGTGCGGTCCGCTGAATGACACCGGCGGTCTGGCGCTCGTTGCCTTGTAGTCGGCCACCGACACGCGGCCATCGGGGTGTACCCACAGGTCGTCGACGGCACCGTAGAGTTCGAGGTGCGAAGCGGCGTGCACAGCCGCAATGCCGCGTCGAAAGTCGCGCCATTCTTCCAGTCGGGGGTGATGCAAGGGGACGGCCTCGATGCCTGCCAGCGTCATCACTGGGTGCGCGCGGCCGGTGAGGCGATAGGTGTCGAACTCCCTTTTGAGTCGTGCGTCGACGGCCAAGTGCAGTCGCAGTGGCCCGCCATCCGGACGCGTGGTGCCATGGAGGACGGCCAGCCGGAAGCAACGCGCGCATTCCAAAAACAGCGCGAGCCGACTGCGGCTGAGGCGTAGTGGCGGTGAGCCGGAATGGGCGGTGGTCGTCACGGTCTGAGCATAGTGACAACATTTTTCGTGTGCCAAGGGAATACCGTTCCTTCCGTCGTCCACGTAGCATGCGCGCCATGGACTCCCACCACCTCCTTCGTCACAGCAAACAGCAGGCCACGCAAGGCCTGGCCCTGGCTGGCGTCATTGTCGTCTTATTTGGCATTTACGTCGCCTTTGCCTTTGCGGCACCGTATTACGAGAAAAGCGTCATCATGCTTTCGCAGCTTCCCTCGAAGCAGCAGCAGCTGAGTGACGCCGCGCGCAATCTCGCCGCGCGCAACGTCATTGCGCCCGCCCGCCTGCCTTCGACCATCGTGCCCGGCACCAATCCTTCGGTGCAGCTTGAACTTCAGAAGTACAACCTTAACGGCCAAGTCTCCGTGCTGGTGTTTTCCTTTGCTATGTACAAGATCGCCTTCATCATCTCGTGCAGCCTCATGTTTTTGGGCGGCTTGATGATTTGGTCCTCGTACCACAGCTGGTGGTCTTTCGCGAAGCGTCACGACGCCTCGGCCCCGGCTCGCGCCGTGGCTCCGGCTCCAGTGGCTGTGGTGCGCCGTAAGGCCGCTCGTTGATCAGCGCTCCGTGATCAGCGCTCCGTCGTCTCCCGCGTCAGCATCGCCTGTAGGTCGGCGATGATTTGGCGCGTCTCAGCGATCCACATCTGCATGCGCTGTTTCTTGTGGTACGAAGCGCTTTCCAGTGCTTGCTGCATTTCGGCTAGGCGGGCCTCGGCCTTGAGGCGCGTCTGCCAGAGCGACTCGGCGGCCGGCGTGACCGTGGCCCAGAACGACGAGCTTAATTGCTGTTGCGCCAGTTCCAAGGTCTCGCCCCATTCGCGACGCAGTTCCTGCAAGGCGATGAGCGTCTTCTGTGAACGCTCTCGTTGCGCCACTTCCACGTCGCGGCTTACGCGCTGCACTTCCCAGGCCAGACCCATTCGCTCAAAGAATCGAATGAGCAGGCCGGACAGATCGAACTGCCACCAGCGCATGCCGTGGAACGCGTTGCGCGGGAAGGCATGGTGATTGTTGTGCCAACCTTCACCCAGGGCGAGCAGGCCGACGACCCATTCGTTGCGGCTGGCGTCGGTGGTCTCGAACGCCCGCTTGCCGAACGTGTGGCACACGGAGTTCACGCTCCAGGTGACGTGCGTGGTGAAGAAAATGCGAATGGCGCCGCCCCAGAGCAGGCCTGTCCAGCCGCCGATGGCGAAAGGAATGGCGAGCGACAACACCATCCAGACCCAGGCCCATTTGTCGACGAAGACGACGACTTTGTCTTGGAGCAGTTGTGGGGCGTATTGCTGAGGCGAGGCGAAGTTCTTGCGTTCAAAGAGCCAGCCGAGGTGCGCGTGCCAGAAGCCGTGCAGCGGGCTGTGCGGGTCGTCCTCTTCGTCGCTGTGGGCGTGGTGCTTGATGTGCGTGGCCGCCCAGGTGAGGGGCGTGCCCTCGAAGGCTGCCACGCCCAAAATGAGCAGCAGACCCCGGAGCCAATCGGGTGCATGGAAGCCGTCGTGCGTGAGCATGCGGTGGAAGCCCACCGTCACGCCGAGCGCGCACGGCACATAGAGGCCAATGAGCAAAGCGATGTCGGTCCAGAACACGTAGTGGTTCCAGAGCAGCACGATGCCCGTCACCAGCGCGAGTAAGGGGGCGACAACAAGCGTGAGGACGGCGATCTTCTGAATGAGTGGGGTACGCATGGTCATGAGAATGGAGGCCGTTGCCACCGGGCGCAAGTTTGCCGGGGACACTTTCCTGTGACTTGGCAATCCGATTGCTGCCTTTCCGCGGACGTATGCGCGGTGCTACCCTCCGACCATGTCCTCCCGCTCCGTGATCGGCGCCGACCTCGGCGGCACCAAGTTGGCGATTGTCCGGTACGACGCCGAGACCTGGGAGCCGCAGCAGGCGACGGTGGTGCCCACCGAGGCCGAGCGAGGTTTTCCGGCGGTGTTTGAGATGCTCATTGAGCAAGTGCAGGCGCACCGTCGTCCCGACACGATTGGCGTGGGCATCGGCGTGCCTGGCCTGGTGCACCAACCCGATGGGCGGCTGCTCAATGCGCCCAATCTGCCCGGCGCGCGCGATGTACCTTTGAAGGCGATGTTAGAGGAGCGTTTGCAGTTGCCGGTCGCTCTGGAAAATGATGCTCGATCGTTCACGTTGGCGGAAGCGCTGCTCGGCGCTGGTAAGGGGCACCGCGTGGTGGTGGGCATCACGCTCGGCACGGGCGTGGGTGGTGGTATCGTGATGGATGGCGGCATTCTGCACGGTGAGAACGGTTACGCCGGCGAGATTGGTCACATGTTACTCGTCCCTGGTCAGGCGCCTTTTCCGGTCGACGAGCGGGAAGGCGAAGTGGAGCAGTTCCTCTCGGGCACGGCCCTGCGCAAGCGCGGTACTTCTGCCGATGAACCCCCAGCCTCGCTCGCCAAAGAAGCGGCCTGGCTCTGCCTCAACCTCACGTACCTCCTCAATCCGTCCGTCATCGTCATCGGCGGCGGCGCGGCCAAGGCCGTTACCGCCCGTTTGGACGACGTGGAGCGTGAACTGCGGGCGTTGGTGCTACCGGGCATTCCCCTCCCCCAACTGGTCGCTGCGCAACTGAGCGATGCCGGCGCGATGGGCGTGGCCCTGCTCGCGCTCAGCGCCGCCGAGAACGGCTGACGTTCACCACTGCGTGTGGAACGTGCCCGGCTTGTCGGTGCGCTCGTAGGTGTGCGCGCCGAAGAAATCACGCTGCGCCTGGATGAGGTTCTGCGGCAGCCAGGCCGAACGGTAGGCGTCGAAGTAGCTCAGCGCCGACGAGAATGCCGGCAGCGGGATACCGCGCTCTGCGCCCAGTGCCACCACTTGTCGCCAGCGCTTCTGAGGTTCGCCGATGCAGAGCTCGCGCAGCGTGCGAATGGCTTTATCTTCCCCCTTGAAGGCATTCTGGAAGAGCGGCAGGAGCTGGCTCCGGATGATGCAGCCGCCGCGCCAGATGCGACAGATCTCGCTGATGTCGAGGTCCCACTTCTCCTCTTCGGAGGCGGCGGTGAGCAGTTGCAGCCCCTGGGCGTACGTCTGCGCGACGGCGGCAAGGTAGGCGTCCTTCAGCACCGCCGCGAGGTCGGCGCCGAGGCCGTGCGCGGGCAGTAGCTCCTGCGTGAGCACCGTCGAGCGCGCGGCGCGGAACTCCTTGGCCGACGAGGCGATGCGCGCGTCGGTGGCGGCGGTGATAGTGGGGATACTGGCGCCGTAGAGAAAACCAGCCTCCACCGTCCATTTACCGGTCCCCTTCT
>CAZYNU010000025.1:0-16346 GCA_964648045.1 uncultured Candidatus Peribacteria bacterium | reverse complement strand
GAAGCGGGCCGGGCCTAAGGGCCCGCGAGGAGGCACGGGGCCGAGGTGGAGGATCGTTGGCGCGACGCGCTTTTTGGGCACTTTTTGTCGCGCACAAAAAAAGTGCCAGCCAATCAATGAGAGAAATCTGTTACTATGCCATCACTTGTACCCCCTGACCCGTGGAAGAGCTCATCTCCAAACTCACCGAGCTGCTCAGCGCCCTGAACACGGGAAAGGACTCTCTTTGAGGCCCGAAAAGTTCCCGAACGCATTGCCGAGCTGGATGCCAAGGCCGCCGACCCCGCCATCTACGCCGATCAAAAGGCGGCAAAGGTGCTTTTTGCAGAACTGCGCGGCCTCAAGAAACAATGGGAACCGCTCATGGCCCTGCGGGGCGACGCCGAAACCGTGTTGGAGCTGGCCAGGGCAAGTGGCGAAAGCGACCTGGCGGAAATTCAGGCCGAAGCCGACAAGCTCCTGGCGGCGTGGGCCACGCTCGAAGCGCAGCTCTACCTTTCGGGAGAATTCGACCAGAGCGACTGCTACCTCACCATCAGCGGCGGCGCTGGCGGCACCGAAGCACAAGACTGGGCGGCCATCTTAGTGCGGATGTATATGCGCTACTGCGAGCGGGTGGGTTTCAAGATGAGCTTGCTCGATAAAACGGACGGCCAGGAAGCCGGCATCAAGACCGCTACATTTCTTATTGAAGGCAGCCCCGCCTACGGCTATCTCAAGTGCGAAAAAGGCACACATCGCCTGGTGCGCATCTCGCCATTCGGGGCAAAGGCCCTGCGTCAGACCAGTTTTGCGCTCGTCGAAGTGTTGCCAGTCATCGAAGGCGCCACTGAGGTGTACATCGATGCCAAAGATCTACGTGTCGACACATTTCGCAGCGGCGGCGCCGGCGGCCAGCACGTCAACAAGACAGAGTCGGCCATCCGTATCACCCACTTACCCACGAATACCGTCGTTAGCTGCCAGACGGAACGTAACCAATTGCAGAACCGCGAACGTGCGATGCAGATGCTTCAAAGCAAACTCCTCGCCCTCAAGCGTGAAGAAGAAGAGGCACAAAAGAGTGACCTAAAAGGAGCCACTGCCTCCGCCGACTTCGGACAACAGATCCGCAGCTACGTACTACACCCCTATCAAATGGTGAAAGATCTGCGCACCGACGTGGAAACTTCACGTACGCAGGATGTGCTCGACGGCGACATTCAGGCCTTCATCGACGCCGAACTTAAGCGCCAAGCACGGGGAGAAGCGTAAGACGCTCCGCACAACGGCGGACCAGCAACGAACAGCATTAGGCCGACCACACGGCAACACGCAACCACCATCCTGTCGATTACACTGCCATTGCTTGCCATCCGCGCGCCCAGCATGCTTGTTGAAAGCCATGAAAAACGCTATACTACAAAGATTTATGGACGACACCCTCTTCCTTACCACAGATGAGCAGACCCGCTTCGGGACCCTGCCGGAGGCCCTCCGCCAAGGCCGCGCCGTCGAGACTGAAACCTCGATGGCCTTCGAGAGCGACGAGCAGCTGGAAATTCGCCGGCAACTCGCCTCGTTTAAGGATGACCCGACGACGGTCGCCCTAGCCGACGCCATTGCCGCGGGCAAACCCGCCAGCGAATGGCCCGAAGTGCCAAAGTCGGTTCTGCCAGAGCTGTACTTCACCATCGGCGCCCGCGGGGTCACCGCCATGATCGGTGCACTACTCGGCGAGATCGCCGACAACGAAGACGTCGACCTGCTGGCCGCCCTCAGCTTTATTCGCCACGAACTCTTTGGCACAAACGAAGCCCACCCCTCCCCCGCCGTCGCATGACCACCTCCGACGCCAACATCGAACCCCTGCGCCGCGGCCCAACCGACACGCGCGTGACCAGCGCCGGCACCGACGAACGTACGCGCCTCGATGCCGCCCGCCGTTCGGTAGAAACCTACCAAACCGAAATCGACCGCAAGAACTCTTGGCTGCGAAAGATCCCCATTATCGGCCGCCCGCTGGACGCCACCTGGGGCTGGATGAAGCGCCACCCCGTGGTAACCACGATCTTAGGCCTTGGCCTCGGTGCCGCCATTTTGGGCTGGTATTACGGCTATCTTGGCAATCAGCTGCTCGACAATCTGCCCAACTACTCCGGCGGCGTGAACCGCGTGGCGCGCCAATCGGCCGTGCCGCTCTCTGGCGAGATGGCACTGAGTGGCACGGGTGTCCTTGAGGTGCCCGGCGGAACCATTCCGGCTGAGCTGTTACCCACACCCGCACCGGCCCCAACTCCGATCCCCGTTCCTACGCCTTCGCCGAGCCCCGTTCCTACACCGGGCATCTTCGCTGCCCCCATCCCAGCGCCGACACCCATTCCCGTGCCAACCCCAACCCCCAGCCCCATACCAGTCCCACGCGTTGTCCCCATTCCCGGGGTGGATCCACTCTAAGCACACAGCCCTCGCCTCACACAAACAGACACCATGCCACCCGAACGACCCGCCGAACGACCAGCCGAAGCCACCACCGAGGCGGCCGAATGGGCGCGTTTCCGCGGTGAAATCAACGGCCTGGAACGTGCCCTCGGCCCGCGCGTGCCGCTGCCCGAAAATCCCACAGATGCGGAGCTGCTACGCCTGGCCACACCCTCAAGTACCCCGGTCACGAGCTTTCATCAGGTCACGCGCAATAATGAGATTGCCTACAAGCGCGCCGCCATTGAACATGCGGCCAACGTGGAACGACCGGCCGACCGCGAACGCTTCGATCGCGAGTCGTACATCGTGTCGTCGCAGGCGGCGACGTACTGTGAGAGTTTGTCGGAAGCCACGCAATTCGTGGCCGATTCCATGCGCAACTACGAGGCCTGCCAGGACGTGATCAACACGCTGCCGGCGCCGGCCCGCACCGCACTTGGAGCGAAGCGTCAGCAGTCATCGCTCTTCCTGCAGGCCCTGCACCAAGCCACCGAAGAACGCACGAACCTAGCCGCCGCCCGCCAGCTGGTGGGACTTGTAGCAGTGGAGGAAGCGCGCGTTGGCGAGGCCCGCCGCCCCGCCGAAATCACCCGCCTGACCACCGCTCGTGACGCTGTCCTTGCCCGTCTACCCGTAGAGAGCCGAAATGTCGTGCGCATTGCCGCACCCAACGCCGAACAGATGCAGGCAATCCGACTGCGCACCAACGCCGTCGAGCGCCGGATCATCGGCATTCTCGCTGGCACGGAGCGCGTCGAAGGCGTAGACGCCGGCTGGCTGCCGACCTACCTCTACCTCGACGTCCTCCAGGCACGCTACACGCAGATTCAAGACCAGCAACGCGACTTCGTCCGCGCCCGCCGACACTTGGAAGAAGGCGGCGGCCGCGCCATGGAAGTACTCAACCGCGAGCGCGAGGCCGTGATGGCCCAAATGGTCGCCTACACGCGCGACCTCACGGGCTACCAGATGCACATGGCGCAGCTGACGACAACGCAGCGCTTGTTTGGCACGCGAATAAATTTGGAAGGCGCACTGCAAAGCCCGGGGCCCATCAACGCCGAAACGCGCACAGAGATCAATCGCTCCGCCCGCGCGTCGCGCGACTTCCACCTAGACCGTCTCGCTGCCACCACCAACCAGGCCAACATCGAGTTCGGCGGCGGCCTGCTGACGCGCGAGCGCATTCGCGACGGGCTGATGCGCAGCACCATCACCGCCGCGAATATTTCCACCTGGGTCAGCCGCATTCTCACGGTGGGCGGCAATGTTGACCTGGGCGGCCGCGTGCAGAACTTTCTCGCCGGTCCCATCTGCGAGGCGATTGGCTGGCCGAAGAACGACGACGGCACGTTTAAGGCCGTACTGACAGACGCCGAGAAAGAAGCCATCATCGACCGCCTCGGCCGCCTGACCGACACGCTCCAGAACTTCAATCGCACGAACAACGGCGCCCAGATCCGCGACACGGTCAACGCCCTCAAATCGCTGGATCCGACCGAAGCGGTAAGTGCCACGCGCATCGGCCAGGTGCGCGACCCGCTACCCGAAGGCGAGGTGACCGCCGCCCAGGTGCCCGCCAAGCTTGCCGAGTTCCAACGTCTCTATGGCAACCGCGAGGACGCCGTCGCCACGTTGCACGCCGTGCTCCTGCGCCAGCTCAACGGCAAGTGGGGCTCGCTCAATGCCGACGGCCGCTCGGGCACGGGCTTCATCGGCCAGTACGCCGGCATGCTTAATGAGATCGAGCGCATGATCGGCGTCCAGCTCGACGTGGCCGGTGCGTGCTTCCAAATGCAGAAAAATATGTACGACCTGGCGAAGTACCTGGTCGTCTCCGCGGGCGTGATTGGCCTGGCGCCACTCGTTGTGGGCGGCGGTGCGCTCACGCTCGCCGCCGGCGCGACGCGGCGTGTGGTGGGTGGCACCTGGCGCGCCGTGCAATGGATGCGCCGCACGCCGGTATCGGCCACTCCCGGCCCGCGCGCCACGCCGTTCCAGCGCGTAGCCTTCGGCGCCACGGTCGGCGTCGAAGCCTATCGCCTCTACGAAACCTACCAAGAGATCGGCCGCGAGCACGAACGCCTCAACGACGTAAAGGGGCAGATCGCCGCCCAGCTCGTGCTGGCGGGCTTCGTGAAACAAGGTGCGGAGGACGTCTATGTGCACCCCTGTGGCTCACGCATCCGCCTGGGAGAACTCAGCCAAGGTCTCGACCAACAGCGCTACGCCGCCTACACCCGCGGCGGCGTGCAGGCGCTGGGCCTGGGCAGCATGCTTCTCATGGGCCCGCGCGTGGCCATGGGCCCCGCCGGTTGGACGCTCATCGCCGTTCAAGTAACGGTGGAATCGGGCGTCGCCGCCTGGGAAAACCAGGCCGCTCGTGATCTGATCGCCAACCCCAATACGCCGCCCTGGCTGCTCGTCGCCCTCGGCACCGATCGCCTGGTGAACCGCAGCGAGTACAGCATGCTCCGCAATGCGAGCAGTTGGAACTTCCTCTTCACCTCCACAGAAGAAACCAAGCAACTCGTCCGTGACAAATCATACTTCACCATCTTCGGCCAAGAGCTGGGCAGCGCGTCGCCGGAACTCTACCGCGAGATCATGTCGGGCATGCGCAACGTCGGCGAGATCGACGGCCTGTTCAACGGCGACTTCAAGTCGTTCATGTTGCCCTACGTCTACGTGCGTCTGTTCCAGAAAACACGCAGCCGCGGCACCGGTGCAACCTGGGCTGGCATCAAAGAGGGCCGTGTCGATCGCGGCTGGGTGGTCATTCCGCCCGACGTGACGAACCTCGACATTCGCGAGGCCATGCGCGAAGTGGCCGTGCTCTACGTGCAACACCAGCGCGAGAAGCGCTACGTCACGCTATGGCGGCGCCGCGCCGAGCTGCAGCGCGAAGCCGACGCAGCCCCCGCCGACCGCGAGAAGCAAGTGCGCCTGTCGGACACCAACCACATGCTGCGTCTCGTGGGCGAAGAGCGCGTGCTCGGTCAGCCGCTGCGTACGCTCACGCCGGAATTCCTCGACGCCCCCGGCGCCAAGACCCGCCCGCAGCTGCTGATGGAGGCCATCTACAGCCAGATCAACGGCAACCCCGCCGCCCCGAACTTCCGCCTCAACGCTGCCGCCGTCGCCGAGATCCGCGGCCTGCCCGCCGGCATGACCCGCGACGGCATCGACTTCTCGTCGGGCAGCGCATTGCTCCCGCTCGGCACCGATGACGAGGCCCAGCTCCTGAACCTGCGCCGCATCGGCCCGCTGACCACCGACGAACCGGCCGGCCGCGTCTTCCCCGAATGGAACAACTGGGGCGCCAACTTCCGCCAGATGCTGAGGGGTCACGTCGGTGTACCGGATGGCCTGATGCAACAGGCTGCCCGCAACAGCGCCAACAACGTCTCGCGCGGTGCCGAAATCCCCGTTCTTGGCGACGATGCCAGCTTCGAAGCCGCCCAACAGCGCATCACCGAAGGCGCGGTCGCCCTCTTTGCCCGTGAGAACCGCCGCTTCACGCGCGATGATCGCCTGGCCGGCGAGCTCTACGGACGCGACGGCTCGGTGCCGATGGTATTCACCAATCTGGATGCCCGCTTTGCCGCCAACGTGACGCGCCAGCGTTCGCTCATGACCAATGCCCGTCTGCCCGACCAGGGCGACGTCTTCGCGTTGCGCAACGTGCGTGCGGTGTTCATTGAGAGTCAAACGCTCCCAAGCGGCCACGACGTGGTCCTCTTCACGTTCGTGTACGGCGACGTGCAATCGATGGGCGTGCGTCAATCGCGCGTCTACGTGCTGCAGCGGGCAGCCGCCTCGAGCGCCACTGCCCGCGGCGACAACCAAACCACGGGCCGCTCAATCGGATACAACGAGAATGGCATCCGCGCCCAGCGCGGCGGCGCCACGATACTGAACGACACACTCGTGGCGTTGCAACGCCAAGACCTGGACATTGCCCGCAACGCGCACGAAGCCCGCGAGCGTGAAGCTCGAGAGCGCCCCATCCGCGAGGCCCGCGAGCGTGCCGAGCGCGAGGCTGCCGAGCGCGAAACCGCCGCCCGCGCCGAACGCATCCGCGTAGCCACCGAGCGCATGCGCGCCAACCCCAACACCTTCGTGGCCATCGAGAGCGCCGACGGCCGCGGCCCGACGCGCTTCCACATGCGCTACCGCGACGGCGCCGAAGACAAGGTGATCACCCTTGGCCGCTACTCGGCCCCTGGCCCGGCCTTCCGCGCTGCGCCCTCGGGCGAGCTCCGTGATCCAGAAATCACCACCAGCATCACCATCGACGGCGTGGCCACGAACATTCCGTGGAACTTGATGCGAAACAACGATCTCACCTATGCCCAGCAACGGCTCTACCTGCGCGTGCTGACCACGCCCCTGCCCGGCGAGACGGCCATGCCCTTCGAACGCATCATGGCCATGTTCCCCATGTATGACTCACTGAGCATCAACGTGCAGGGACAGCTACGTACGCTCTACGACAATGCCACAGACAAGCAGGGCTTCCTGTACTACCTCCTCACGGTCGTTGCCGCACACGGCGGCTTTACGAGCGCGACCAACCGCACCACCTGGGGCTTTGGTGCCTTTGGCAACAACGACAACGACATCGTGAAGTGGTTCCGCGACAACGCGAGCATGTTCGAAACGGCCGGCCGCGCCGGCGACTTCGACAAGATGGTCAACGGCCAGCGCCTGATGGGCAACGTCCTGCCGGACGCCGACGGCATTTGGTGGCGACGTGACACCGAGGGAAACCGCGGTTCACCCATTGGCTACCGCTTCGTGATGGGATCTGGCTGGCAATGGACGCCAGACACGGGCCGTGCCAATACCGCACGCCGCTGGATGGCCACCAACGACACGACCGTGCGCGGCAGTGGCCCCTGGGAGGGACGCTCGCCGCTCCAAGGCAACATCGACTTCATGGGCACGCTCCCGCGCTAAGACGCGTAAAAAGCGGCACCGTCGTCGGTGCCGCTCGTGTGACCCGGGGGTCACGGACTGTTCATTCGCCGAGCGCGTCGCAGGTCGCGCCGGACACCAGCTTGGCGAGGTCGTTCAGGAAGTCGTCCCAACCGTTCTGGGCGTCGCCCATCAGCGCGAAGACGGCCTGCAGCCGCTCGATGAGGGCGGCGATGCTCCCGTAGTTCGCGGCAGGGGCGGTGAGCGAGACGGTCTTCACGACCTGGAAATTCTCCCCCTCGACGGGGTCGCCGCTTTCGAGCGCCGTGTAGCCCGCGGCCTGAACGGCGTCCTCGCCGATGCCCACGAACAGGGTACGACCACCCTTACCTTTGTCTTCGACACCGATCTTTCGCATCACGAACAACTGCATCGGCATGTCTAGATCCTCAAGCGTGTGAAATATCCGGCCCAGGTACTGATCATATTTATACACTAATTTGGTATTTAGTCAAAATAGACGCTGGAATCCAGCTCATTCTTTACAATATGCGTATACGCCAAAAATGGCGGTGGGAGAGGGATTTGAACCCTCGAGACCCTTTTGGGGCCTACGCGATTTCGAGTCGCGCGCCTTCGACCACTCGGCCATCCCACCGCCGGGCATTGTAGCGATGGCGCGCAGAAGGGAAACCCCCGTCAATTGCTTCTCACCAAGGGAAAGGTTTGCGAAGTCGAGAATTGGCCCTTGCGGCCAACAGGCTGGCCTGGAACAATCACCCCCGCTTTTACTTATTCCTTTCTTCCCCCCTCATATGAGTTACGTCGTCGCTTCGAAGGTGAAGGAGATGGTCAACGGCAAGGACATGATGGCTGCCGGTGACCTCGCCGAGGCCCTCAGCAAGCATGTGGAAATGTGGCTGTCGCTCGGCGTCAAGGCCGCCCAGGCCAACGACCGCAAGACGGTCCGCGGTGCCGATGTTCTGGCTTTCGCCCCGGGCAAGGGTCAGCTCATCGTTGCCTCCAAGGTGAAGGAGTACGTCAACGGCAAGGACATGATGTCCGCCGGCGACCTCCCCGAGCACGTCAGCGGCCTCGCTGAGTGGCTCCTGGCCAAGGCCATGGAGCGCGCCAAGGCCAACGACCGCAAGACGGTCCGCGAGTGCGATCTCTGATCATTCGCGCTTACACCGCATTCCTCAAGGCCCCGCAAGGGGCCTTTTGGTTGGCCGATGGATCGCTACACTGGCGCAACATGAAAGTGGTGGTCGTCGGTACCGGCTACGTTGGTCTCGTCTGTGCGGCCGTGTTCGCCGAAACCGGCTGCGACGTCGTGGGCGTCGACACCGATGCGCCCAAGGTGGAGCGTCTCACCAAGGGTGACTGCCCCATCCATGAACCTGGCTTGCCCGACTTACTGCGGGCTAGTCTTGCGGACGGCAGTCTAACCTTCACAACCGATCTGGCCGCGGCGCTCCGCGGCGCCCAGGTTGTCCTCTCGGCGGTACCTACTCCCACCGGGCCAGACGGAGCCAGTGCCGATCTTTCAGCGGTCTACGACGTAGCGACGCGGGTGGCGGAGCTGGCAGAGTCTGACCTAGTCCTCGTGAATAAATCGACCGTGCCGGTGGGCACCGCCGCCAGCTGCCAAGCCATCGTCACCAAAACTCTGGGCGGACGCGATATGCCGTGCCGCGTGGTCGTAGCGAGCAATCCGGAGTTCTTACAGGAAGGTTCGGCAGTCGAGAATGCCCGCCACCCCCACCGGGTGGTCATCGGTATTGATGAAGGACCGGACAAAATGATCGCCGCCGAGCGGCTGGCTGCCCTCTATCGCCCGTTCATTGGCGAAGGAGTGGCAGTGGCGCTCATGGACTGCGCCAGTGCCGAGTTGGTGAAGTACGCGAGCAACGCATTCTTGGCCACGAAGATCAGCTTCATCAACATGATCAGCGAACTCTGCGAGGCCACTGGTGCCAACGTGCGCGCCGTCGCTGCCGCCATGGGCCAAGACCCACGCATCGGCCAGGCCTTCTTGCGCGCCGGCGTGGGCTACGGCGGCAGCTGCTTCCCCAAAGACGTGCGCGCCCTCATTGCCACCGGCAAGACGCACGGCATCGAACTACCGCTGGTCGCCGCCGCCCAGCGCGTCAACGACCACCAGCGCGAACGCTTCTTCGCCACCGTGCTCGCAGCCTTAAAACCCATGTCGACCGTGGCCGTGTGGGGATTGGCCTTCAAGCCCGAGACCGACGACGTGCGCGAGGCGGCCGGGCCGGAGTTCATTGCACGCCTAATGGCCGCCGGCCACCATGTGCGTGCCTACGACCCCGCGGCCAAGCCATCGCTGACTGCCGGCGCCACAATCACGACAAACGCCCTCGAAGCCGCCACCGGCGCCCATGCCCTGGTGCTCATCACCGAATGGAAAGAGTTTGGCAGCATCGACCTGGCCGCTGTGCACCGGGTCATGGCAGGCCATATGCTGTTCGATGGCCGCAATCTCTTTGAGAGGGCACAGGCCGAGGCGGCCGGCTTCGTCTACCGTGGAATCGGCGTCTGATACACTGAGAACATGAAGATCTTCCTCACTGGAGCCGCCGGTTTCATCGGTTATCACACTGCCATCCGCCTGCTCGAGCGCGGCGACACCGTTGTGGGCTACGACAACGTCAGCCCCTACTACGACCCCAGCCTGAAGCGCGCGCGCCTGGAGAAGCTCAAGGCCTACCCCAACTTCACCTTTATTGAGGCCGACATTCTCGACCGCCCCAAGCTGGCCGAGGCGATGAAGGGCACCGAGCGCGTCATTCACCTGGCCGCCATCGCCGGCGTTCGCTACTCGATGGAACACCCCGAGGAATACATCGCCATCAACATTCAGGGCTTCTTCCACGTGATCGACGAGGTGAAGAAGCAGGGCATCCCGGGACTCGTCTACGCCAGCTCCAGCTCCATCTACGGCGGCAACACCAGCTTCCCTTCCAAGGAGGACGACAAGACCGAGAACCAACTCTCGCTCTACGGCCAGAATAAGAAAGACAACGAGCTGATGGCCCGCACCTACTGGAACCTCTTCAAAGTGAAGTCCACGGGCCTGCGCTTCTTCACGGTCTACGGACCACTCGGGCGCCCGGACATGGCGCTCTTCCTCTTCACTGACGCCATTCTGAAGGACCAGCCCATCAAGGTATTCGGCGAAGGGAAAATGCAGCGCGACTTCACGTACATCGACGATATCGTCTCGGGCATCGTCGCCTCGGTGGACAAGAACTATGACTGCGAAGTCTTCAATCTTGGCTGCGGCCGCACAGAGGAGCTCATGGACTACATTGGCGCGGTGGAGAAGGCCGTGGGCAAAGAGGCGAAGAAAGAGATGCTCCCAATGCAGCCCGGCGACACCACGCGCAGTGCCGCCGACCTGACGAAAGCCAAGGCCATGCTCGGCTTCGAGCCCAAAACCCCGATTAGCGAGGGTGTGCCCAAGTTCGTGGCCTGGTACCGCGAGTATTACGGCGTTTGAGCATTATTGACGAAATAGGACACTGATCGTATGGTCACACAAAGTGCTCTTTCCCAGTTCGCGCCGACATTCCGGCGGAGTCATGTCGACTCCCAGCAGGCAGCACTACGTCACGGTCAATCATTCACATGGCAACATCGCCGTCGTCACGTTCGGAAACCTCAAGCAGATTACAAAGGAACTGCAGATCGCCGCAATCAGTGACCGACTGATGGAACTGATCAACCAGGAAGGCGCGCGGCAGATCATCCTCGACTTCAAGGGCATCACCCAGATGGACAGCCAATTCCTCGGCCAGCTCATCGGCCTCCACAAGCACCTCACCCTCCAGCTCAGGGGCCAACTGGTGATCACCGGCCTAGCCGACGTAATGGACGTGTTTAAGGTCACGCGTCTTGATGCATTCCTGACGATCGCAAAGGATCCTCTTCTAAGCCTCCAAAGAACTCTTCCGGCTTCCCATGTGGAAGCTGGTTTTCTCTTGCCCATCTATTTGACATATTTTTATATTAGTTTTTAATAATGAGTAAGTCGGCAACGCGTGAGACGCGCCCGATCCGAACTTTCACTCGTGAGGTAGAAGATGTTCCTGTTGCGAATCATGTGGGCCGCCATCTGGGCGGCACTGTGGCTGCTGATGGCGCAGGCCCTGCTGCTGGGCGCGCTCATCGGCGCCCACTACGCCCAAGGCCCCCAGGGCGAACTGCAGCTCGGCTGCACCGCTGGCGCGCTCATCGCCGCCCTGCTGCTGGGCTTGACCCGTCTGTTCCAGCGCGTCGAGAAGCGCCACATCGTATCCGCGGCGCTCGCAGGCGCGCAGGCCGTCCCAGGCCTGGCGCTCATCCTTAGCCTGCTGGCGGATCGCGGCTGGGGCATCACCCAGTGGGTGACCCTGCGGACCGTCACGATCCCCACTCCCGACGTGGTCCCGGGCCAAATCATCATGGGCGTCGCCTTCGGCCTCATCGTCCTGCAGCAACTGCTGCGCCGCAAGCCCGCCGCCGCGGCCACAACCACTACCGCCGCACCACCGGTGACCACCACCTGATCGCCGGCAGTCTCCAACCCGCCCGTCCGATCATCGGACGGGCATTTTTACGTTTATTTTTCATACATACACCATATTTGACTTATTAAAAGTAATATTTCATAATAAATTTATTGAGGCGCACAGCGCGTCTCAATACGCCCTTTCACCGCCAAAGAAGAAAGAAGAGCGATGAAGACCAGACGTTGGACGACGGCCGCTGCCCTGGCGGCCGTACAAATGAGCTGGACGCAGCTCCTGCTCGTCCTAGCCCTGAGCCTGGCTACGCTGCATTTTGATGTGAATAGCCCCAGTCATCACTACGTCACCACGGCCATGCTCACTGTCTGCCTCCTGCTCACAATGCATGCCTGCCGTGAGCAGATGAACCAACGCAATGCGCTGCGTCTCTGCCTGTGCCTCATCCAGGCACTCCCTGGGCTCATCATCACGCTGAAGATCGCCGGATGGGCGGGGAACAACCCGCGCCTGGCGCCCGCCATCTTCGGCTGGGAACTTGGCCTGTACGCCACGATTACCGGCGTTACGTGGGCCTGTCTCACGGTCGTCAACCGGCGAACACGCCCTACCGTCGACTGACGCCGTCGACACACACCTCAACCGTACGCGGTTGGGGTCTTTTTTACGCAATCGCCAAGGTCGGCCGCTCACCACTCTGCCACTGGCGAATGGAATCGATCGTCTTCGCGTACAACTCATGCACCGAGGCATCGGTGTAGAAGGCGATGTGGGGCGTTACGACAACCTTCGGATGTGCAATCAAGAGACGCGCGCTGCTCAGATCGTGTTCATCGGGCAGAACATCGAGCAACGCCTGGGCCACCTGCCCACGATCGAGAGCAGCCACGAGCGCCGCCGGATCGATCAGACCGCCACGAGCGGTATTCACGATGACCACCCCAGGCTTGGCGCCAGCGAGTGCCTGGGCATTCACCACCCCCATTGTCTCCGATGTAAGAGGGAGATGAAGCGAGACTACGTCGCTCTGCCGCCATAACTCCGACCACTCCACATAATCGATGCCCGCCACCTTGAAGGCATCGTACGCAATCACGCGCATGCCAAAGCCGAGCGCGATCTGGATCAGCGCCCGCCCGATGCGGCCGGTGCCGGCCACGCCCATCGTCTTGCCCTTGAGCGCCATCCCCTTGAGGCCCCGCCACGAGAATTCGCCAGCCTTCACACGGGCATTTCCCTCGGGCACGTGACGAACGGCCGAGAGCAGCAGCGCGAAGGCATGCTCGGCAATCACATGCGCGCCGTAATCCGGCACGGAGCAGACCGTGATCCCGCGCTCGCGGCAGGCGGGCAGATCGATGTGGTCAGTACCCGCCGAGCGTGTGCAGAGCAGTCGCAGGTTCGGCAAGGCGGTAATGCGAGCAGCATCGAAGTGTGATGTCACGAATGTGACAACCGTATCGGCTGCGACCATCGCCTCATTAGGCGCGTCGGCAGGTAGAAAAATCGCCTCAGGAAACGCATTGGAGACGAGCGTGCGCTCATCGTCGGCCACGTCGAGAAAAATGATCATCGGGAGGGGCGGGAGGTCGATCGAAAGATACACACTATTGAACGACACGGCGAGGCGATGCCGGTGGTGGGTGGGCGATTAACGCAAGCCAAATCGACTGCGCACCTGCCGCACGATTTGCATCGGCCTAGGATCGGGAGTAGCGCCCCTATCAAGCTTGCAAAGACGCTCTACCTCATCGCAGGCTAGGCGTATCTGCCCCAAGTTCGCGCCGAATGAATGAATGCTGGTAGTCAACTTCTGTAGATCGGAAAGTGCTTCCTCAAGCACCTTCCGCTGAGTCTCCCAAATAGCCTGTAAGGCTCTCGACCTCTGAAGCTGATTCGGAGCAGCTCGCATCATAATCTCTTCGATGCGCTGGCATTGCTCTAAGCGTTGCTCACGCGATGCACGATGATGGCTACGATTGAGTTGGTACAAATTCTCTAAGGCAACATTCAATTCGAATATCGGTACAACGGCGATGATGCCCGTGAATAAGCGCTGGTAGTGAGGGCCATCGCGTGTAAGACAATGAAAAATGTCCATCAACTCATTCCAAAGAACGTTCCGTTCCTCAGGAGGCGCATCGGCATACCGCGCCAAGATCGCCTCCCCATTTCGCACCTGCAGGAGCGGACCGAATTCTGCAGGTAACGTCTGCTCAAGGGTTTGGAGCTCGGACTCGATCCGCTGGCGCAGTTGCGCATTCTCAATTTGCCGCACGGCCCGACGCAGTTCATCAAGTGCATTAAGCCTCGCATCAGGCTCAACGACGGGATCTTGCACGACCTTGAGCAGTGGCAATAGTGTTGCCGGCAGGATTTTGTTCAAAACGAGATATGTCGCTGTAAACGAATCAAGGATGGCGGCGAGCTCCGCGCGCACTGCCCCCATAGCATCTGCTGGCACATGACCGCCACGTAGGAATTCGAGTAGATGTGGAACAGCCTCCCCGTACTCCTCGCAGGCATCACTGAGCTTGCCCAGAAGAAAGACATCATCAGGATCATCTTGAACCGCCGCGGCGGCGCTTCTTTGGTAGTTATTATCATCAATCGCCATATATATTATTATACAATAATTATATTATTTTTACAATAAAGCACAAAGGCAGCGTACAATGCACACCACCGAATCGTCTGGCGAGAAAGCCCAATCGACGGCCAGCCGGACTAGACTCCCGGCGATGCCCACCGCCAAGAAGAAGACCATCCGCCGCACGACGAAGCGCCAACGAAAATCCGCCGAAGAGCACCTTGCCGCGGCTGTGGAGCGCAACATCTCCACACTGGCGGAGATCCGTCGACAAATGGAAACGCGGCGCACCATCCAAGACCGCTTCGCCGACGTCATCACCAATTTTTCGGGATCGACGCTGTTTCTCTACCTACACGTCATGTGGTTCGGCGTCTGGATCGCCCTCAACACCGGCGGACTCCAAGCTTTAGACATCGTCCCATTCGACCCTTTCCCATTCGGTCTACTCACGATGATCGTCTCACTGGAAGCCATCTTCCTCTCGACGTTCGTACTCATCAGCCAGCAACGGCTGTCGGAAATTCAAGACGACCGCGCCGACCTCGATCTGCAGATCGACCTTTTGGCCGAGTACGAGATGACCAAGGTTCTGACGATCGTCGATGCCATCGCCCATAAATTGGGCCTCCATGAGGGAAAAGACCCCGAACTGGCCGACCTGGAAGCCACCATCAAACCCGAGCAGGTGCTGCGCGAGATCAGCGAACGCAAGCGCCAGCTCGGCGCCAAAAAATAAGGGTATACTGCGGCTATGAAGATTCTGGCACTCGAAACCGACGAGGAGCGCCTCAAGAACCAACTGATTAGCCCCAGTGAGCAGTTGCTGTTGGCCATCCATTTCTCCGGCTTTCTCTTTGCCGCTCGATGTTTGAAGGGAACGGTGACGACACTTTTCCTCATAGCCGTTACCGTGGCCGAAATTCTCGCGGGCGTGACCCCAGCCATCGCAATAGCATTATCGATCATCATTTGGCTGCCCTTAGTGGGCTGGCGGCTGCTCACCGCCTGGATCGACTGGCGCTACGACGTGCTGCTCGTCACGACGGACAAGGTGGTCATCGTCGATCAGTCGTCCATCATTCGCGCCACCATTCAGCAAATGAACATCGAGAACATCGCCTCGGTCACGGCCCATACCCAGTACGGCGACCTGCTCTCGTTCGGCAAACTCTGCTTCGACTTAAAGGAAGGCACCGGCCAACGCATGGTATTGCCCTACGTGCCGCGCGCTCGCGCCGTGGCCTCAACCATCGCCAACATCGTCATGGACTTCCAGAGCCGCCGGGCCGTGAAGGCTCCAAGTGTGCAGGTACACAGCGACCTGCAGGCGTAATCGGGCGTTTGACGGCCGTGACCGGAAGACCGGAAATGTGCTAGCGTTGAGCTATGCCTCCCCGCCTCGCCGACCCCGCCCAGGACTTCCCGCAGTGGTACCTCGACGTCATCATGCACGCCGATCTGGCCGAGCATGCGGACGTGAAGGGCTGCATCATCTTCAAACCCTACGGCTACGCCATCTGGGAGGCCATCCAGGCCGATCTCGACCGACGCATCAAGGCGCTAGACGTGCAGAACGCCTACTTCCCTCTCTTCATCCCCGAGTCGGTGATGAACAAGGAGAAGGACCACATCGACGGCTTCGCGCCGGAGTGCGCCGTGGTCACGCACGGCGGCGGCAAGGAACTGACAGAAAAGCTCTACGTGCGCCCCACCAGCGAAACGATCATCTACTCTACGTTCGCCAAGTGGATCCAGAGCCACCGCGATCTGCCCATGCGGGTGAATCAGTGGTGCAACGTCGTGCGTTGGGAAATGCGCACCCGCCCCTTTCTGCGCACAAC
>CAZYNU010000024.1:0-16549 GCA_964648045.1 uncultured Candidatus Peribacteria bacterium | reverse complement strand
TTTCCATCCTCTTCTGCGGCACCCCCGGCGCCGCCGTCCCTGCACTCAAAGCGCTGGCCGCCGACCCCGCCTTTAAGATCCTAGGCGTGATCACGCAACCCGACCGTGCGACGGGTCGCAAGCAACAACTGACGCCGAGCGAAACGAAGATCGCCGCTGAAGCCCTGGGCTTGCCCATAGCCCAACCCGAGAGATTGAACGCCGCCCTCCCAGAACTGCAAGAACGTTTCGGACACCCAGACTTCCTGGTAGTGGTGGCCTATGGCCAGATTCTCTCCCAAGCTGCGCTCGATTGGCCCCGCATCATGCCGGTGAACGTCCACTTCTCGCTATTGCCGCGATGGCGTGGCGCCTCACCCGTGGAACACGCCATTCTGGCCGGCGATATCGAGACGGGCGTCACAGTGCAACGAATGGTCAAAGCGCTGGATGCGGGCGACGTCCTTAGCCGCCGGGTCGTGACCATCCACCCCGAAGACAACGCCCTCACGTTGCGCGCCACACTCGCCGAAGTGGGTGCCACTCTGCTGCCAGAGACGCTCAAGGGCCCACGAACCGCAACGCCGCAAGATCCCGACGGCATCACCACCTGCGGCATTCTGTCGCGTGGCGACGGCCACGGCGACCCGACTATCGAGACCGCCGAGCAACTCTTCCGCAAGCTGCGGGCCTTCACCCCGTGGCCCGGCCTGACGATCACCGTCGACGGCGCCGATCTGAAGGTGATTGCCGCTGGCCGAGAAGCAGAAGCAAGATCCGTGCCGCTCCCCTGCTGCAACGGTACGGTGCTTCACCTGCTCACCGTCCAGCCAGCGGGGAAAAAACCGATGCCTGCCGCTGATTGGGCCCGAGGCCGCCGCTGAGTCAATTGCGGCGCGCGCGCAGAATGGGATACTGCGCAGGCATGCGCCATACGTCACTCCTCTCGCTAACCGTTCTCCTACTGTCGCTGGCAATGCCGGCGCTGGCCGTCGATGTCGACACAGCTGATTTGGACGGCGACGGCTTAGCGAATGCGCAGGAAGACAGCAATGGGAATGGCCAAGTGGATGAAGGCGAAACCGATCCACTACGCGCCGACACTGATAATGGCGGCGAAAGCGACGGCTCCGAAGTGCGTTTCGGGCGCGATCCACTTGATGGCAGCGACGACCTATCGGCCGATCCCGACGGTGACGGATTACCAAACGGTCTAGAGGCGGTGCGTGGCACCGATCCGAAGAATGCAGACAGTGATGGCGATGGCGTCAATGATAAAGACGACCCCTTCCCGCTTGAGAAAGCCTTCAAAACCGACGTAGACCAAGACGGCATCGCCGATGAGTGGGAAGCGACGCATGGCCTCTCTGCCGCAACAGCCGTGGACGCCCTACTAGATCCCGACAGCGATGGTGTGAATAACCGCGAAGAATTCGTGGCCGATACCAATCCGCGCGCCGCCGATACCGATCGTGACGGCATTCCCGACGGCGAGGAAGTACGAACTGGCTCCGACCCGGACGAAAGCCTGTGCTTGTCATACGACGACGCGAATCAAACGACCTTCGCCGATGTGGGCGGTCACTTCGCGGAAACCGGCATTCTACATCTGTCAGGCGTGCGTACCGGCGCCGCCCAATTGGCCGTGGTTGGCGGGTATCAGAGCGGCGCCGTCCGCGTGTATCTGCCCGACCGACCGGTCACGCGCTTGGAATTCTTGAAAATGGCACTCCTTAGCTCATGCATCGATCTGCAAGAAGCGACCGTGGGCGAAGGACTACCTTTCGCCGACATGGCCGAGATCCTCGAGGAATCCGCTTCAGCCGATCAGATCTTGCGCCAGCGGTTGGTAAAGACAGGCGTCTTCCACGACATCGTACGCGGTTACGAAGCAGACAACACCTTCCATCCCGACATGCCCATCGCCCGCTCGGAGGCATTGAAAATGCTTCTCTCCGCCTCACGACTGTTACACCTGCAAATGAGCGACTCCGGCGCCATGACTTTTAGCGACGTACCAACTGGCAGTTGGTTTGAGCCGGTCGTCCGCCTGGGCGCCGCCCTGGGCATCGTCCAAGGCTACACCGACGGCACCTTCGGCCCCGACCGCGCCATCACCCGCGGCGAAGCGGCGCTGATCATCCTCCGTGCCATCAAAGCGAATCCCAGCGTGAATGGCGAAGTGGTTCCGGCGTCCTAAATAATCTTATCTCTGACTGGTGCTAACCATTGGTCTGCCACCTTTTGCAGGCGCGCAAAAGGTGGCGCCAAAACGCTGGCGCGCCGAGCCCCTCTCCATGGTTCTACTTAGTGGTGACGCCCTCCCGAAGGTGACTGTATGACTTCGTGCCCCTTCACCCCCGGCCGGCGCGCGCCCCTCCGCAGGCAAAGACGCCACCGTGCGCCGGAGGCGAACTTCCATCATCGTTCACCCTCCCATTCCAGAAAGAACTCCTCCAAGAACCTTTCCATGTACGCATGGCGGCCGGCCGCGATGCCTTTCGCAGTCTCCGTGTTCATGCGGTCCTTGAGCAGTAGCAGCTTCTCGTAGAAATGGTTCACGGTCGTCCCCTTAGCCGACATATAGGCCTCCTTGGTGGCATGCAGTACCGGCTTCTCAGCGGGATCATGCAGGATACGATGCGCGTGGCCGCCGTAAGCAAAGGCGCGAGCGATACCCATCGCGCCGATGGCGTCGAGTCGGTCGGCGTCCTGCACCACCTTGGCCTCCAGCGTCGTCTCCTTGTCTGGCACCCCTGCCCCCTTGTATGAGATGGAATCCATGATGGCCGCCACCGCCGCGACCGTCTCCCCCGGCACACCATGCTCTTGCAAGAATGCACGTGTTTGGCGGCCCGAGGCCTTCTCATCGCCCGAGAACTTCCAGTCGGCTAAGTCATGTCCTAAGCAGGCCAGCTCTACCACCAACGTGTCGGCACCCTCGGCCGCCGCCAGGCGCTTGCCCATGCGCCAGACGCGCTCGATGTGCCACCAATCGTGGCCCGAACCTTCGCCTTCCAGGCGGGCACGGACATGAGCGGCGAAGGCCTCGATGAGCTGGTGGTTCGTCATGTCCGCACTCTAGCGCCGACAACGAAAAACGGGAGCCGAAGCCCCCGTTTTTTCTGCGGACAGTGGATCGTTCAGAGGAACGACTTCATCTGCTGGAAGGCCTCGATGAACTTATCAAGATCCTCCGAGTCGAACATGATGGTCGTCTTCTGGCCGCCGCGAGATTTCTCGGAGACCTTGAAGAATTTGCCGTTCCCCGACTGTTTCAAGTCGATATAGAACGTGCGCTGGCGGGCATGAATCGTGACGGACTGGAGGTCCTGGGCGAAATCGCCGCCGCCGCGCCGGCTGCCGCCATCGCGTCCGCCGCCGTGGTGCTGGGGAGAGTGGCCGCCGCCATGACTCTGCTCGGGCTGGCCGCCGGTCAACTCCGACATCGGGTCAAACATGGAAATGTGGGGGAAAATACATCGCTCCCAAGCCGGGAGCGAGCCGATAGTACCCAATCTCAACCCCTCCGTCACCCCGTCAGTCGACTTTCGGGAAGAGGATCTCCGGCTGCTCGACAGCCACCCAATCGCCCGCTGCGCCCCAGGATGCGACGTCGGCCAGGGTGAAAGACTTGTCCAACATGCGACCGGCGTACGACACGCCCAATTGGCGCGAGATCTTCTGCGCCGCCTCGGGCATGAATGGCAGGAGCATGAGAGCAACGTGACGCAGTGCTTCCGCGAAGCCCGTGAGAATAGGACGCTGCTCCTCCGCCGACATGGTCCATGGCTGTACCGTCTGCATACGACCATTCAGGCGTTCCACCAACGACATCGCAACCGCCACGGCCTTGTGTACTTCAAAAGCATCCAAGGCGGCGCGGTAGGCGGCCCAATCAACAGCAATTGCTTGATCACCCTGATCAGCCTCATTGATCACCCCAAGTTTTCCGCCGGACTTATGGAGCAAGACAAGAACGCGGTTCAGGAGGTTGCCGAGTTGATTGCGAAGCTTGGAATCGTAGAGTTCGCCGAAGCGCTTCCACGAGAAGTCACCGTCATTTCCCACCGGAATCTCATGACAGAGATAAAAACGCAGCGGATCCACTCCATATTTGGCGAGTGCCTCTGCGGGCACCACCACGTTGCCGAGGCTCTTGCTCATCTTGTGCCCCTCGCTCGTGAGGAAGCCGTGAATCAGAAGGCGATGCGGCGGCGGCACGGGCAGCCCCGCGCTCTTTAACATCGCCGGCCAGATGAGCGCGTGAAAACGCGCGATGTCTTTACCGATGACATGCGTCACTTCGCTCCCCTCCCACCATTGCGACTGAGCAGTATCGGTCAGAAGCCCAAGCGTGGAAATATAATTCGTGAGAGCGTCGCACCAGACGTACATCGTCTGGGTATCTTCTTCGCCGGGCACGGGCACGCCCCACGCCAGGCTGCTCTTGGGGCGGGAAAAAGAGACGTCTTCCAGCCCCTGTTCGATCAGCTGAAGCGTCTCCGGCGCACGAAATTCGGGCACAATGCGATACGCGCCCGTGGTCAGCAGCTCTTTCAGCCATGCCTCATACTTCGTCAGGAAGAAAAACCAGTTCTCCTCGGCGATCTTCTCGGGTTCGCGCAGGTGAATCTCGCACTTGCCGTCGACCAGATCTTTCGCGGTGATAAAACGCTCGCAGCCACTGCAATACAGTCCTTCATACGTGCGCTTCTCTAGATCACCTGCGGCGCGGATTTTCTCCCACAATGCCCGCACCGTGGGCCAATGCACGACCCGGTCGGAAGTCCGCACGAAACAGTCATACGAGATACCAAGACGATCGTAGAGCTCACGAAACAGGGGGACGTTGCGATCAACTAACTCTCGCGGCGACAGCCCCTCCTTCTGCGCGGTTTGCTGAATCTTAATACCATGTTCGTCGGTACCGGTCTGAAAACGCACTTGATCGCCGCGCAGACGCAACCAGCGAGCACAGGCGTCGGCGAGCACTTTCTCCAGTACGTGCCCCATGTGGGGCGCGGCGTTCGGGTAATCGATGGCAGTGGTGATGGTGGAGCGCTTGGTCACGGCGGGAGTGTAGCGGACCCCCCGGCCAGCCGCGAACCATCAGTTGCCGAGCATTTGCGGCACAAGATCCAACGCCACGTAGAGAATGAGCTGTTCGGCTACCACCGCAATAAGCAGGCCGATCGCGGCGGTAGTCATAATCTTCTTGGCACTGCTATAGGCATCCTCATTACCGCGCGAGATGATCATCATGATGCCGCCATACATAGTGACAACTACCGCCGTGGCCGTAATGAGAGAAAAAGTGATATTGATGATTTGGCGAGCGGCCAGATCAACGGCCTGTTCGCCGACACCGCAAAAAGGCAGCGTCAGACAGATCTGATCCCACATGCCATCTACCACTTCACTGCCGGCAATCCCGGTATCATCGATGGTGCGCGCGCCAGCAGCGACGGGGAGCAGAAGTAGGCAAGCCAGGAATGACAAGAAGAAACGTTGCATTAGATGCCAAGGAAGGAGGTGACGACGCGAACCAGCGCGTGGGCAATGTTGATGATGACGGCGCCGATGATGGCCTGACTGATAATATTGCGCGCCGTCTCGTACTTGTCTTGCTTTCCCTGTGCGGCAAGCATGAGGATGCCGGCGTAGCCGATCACCACAAAGAACACACCATTCAGGATATTCACCAGCACATTGACGGCTACGGCTACGGCCGAGACTTCATCGACAGCGGCACCCAGCGTGGGCTCGGTGACAAGCAAGCCGACCACGGTCTGCGAGAGACCGACGATGGCCAGGCCACTCAGACCATAGATCACAGCCAAGCGACCCTTGCCGAATTTTTCATCATTCCCCTGCGCCAAGAAAATCTGGAAACCAGCCACGACCATGGCCAACACGGCAAGCGCACCCGCTAGGCGCAACATCAGAAGGACCAACGCAGGCAAAAAAGTCTCAACGAGGATGTTCGCCGGGCTGCCGTCGCCACAGCCGGGTAAACCGCCACACGGCACGGTGGGCGGCGTCTGGGCTGAGGCCATGTTCGTGAACAGCCAGAGAATGAAGGCGAGTGGCGTCATTGGTAGAAGAGCGGATTGAGCGTGCGCAGAATGAGACCGGCCAGCACGAGCATGACAAGTCCCGCAATCGCCCACTGCAGACGTTCCACGCCGGCGGATTTTCCAGCCCCTCCCGACGACGTCATAATCTGCACGCCGCCAACCACGGCCTGAAGAACAGCTAGGCCGGCAGCCGTACCAACCATCCACGGCCAGGCGCTGTTGAAGTACGTGAAGAAAATGTCGATGCCGGGCTCGGCGTTGAGTTCGTTATTATCGTCAAACGGTTGCAGCAAATACAGACTGCCATCACCCCCCAGCTCCAAACGCCCCTCATCGTCGGCCTGAGCCATTGCCGGTAGGGCGGAAAAGGCCAGAGGAATGAGTGCCAAAAGGCTCAGGAGGCCGAAGGAGAGGGCTTTACGCATATCAGGACAGTATAGCAGAAAATGACCGGCCTGGCGAGGTTGCATCCCGGGCCGTCTTGCGTACCATAGGACAGCGCCGAGGGCCGAACGCGGCCTTCACGACCTTTCCCCCTTTAGACTCAGAAGCGGATGTAGCTCAATTGGCTAGAGCGACGCCTTGCCATGGCGTAGGTTGCGAGTTCGAGTCTCGTCATCCGCTCCATTACGAATACCGCGCCCCTACCGGGGCGTTTTTCGTATTGGCGCGGGGCGCTACGATGTGCCTATGCCCAAACGCTACACCGTCGGCTTCCTCTTTAATGCCGATCGATCGCAAGTCCTGCTCATTCATAAACTGACGCCTGCATGGCAGCGGGGCAAAGTGAACGGACTCGGCGGCAAGTACGAGGAAGGCGAAGACGCCGCCACCTGCATTGCGCGCGAGACGCGCGAAGAGGCCGCCATTGATGTGCCAGTGACAGGCTGGCGCCACATCGGCAGCTTGTTTGGAACGGAGTGGCACGTCGACGTGCTCACAGCCCAGTACGCCGGCCCAGAAAGCGATGCGCGCAGCCTGGAAGAGCAACACGTGGAGTGGTTCCCGGTGAACGCGCTGCCACCAAACGCCATGAGCAACCTACATTGGCTGGTACCCCTTTGCCTCAATGCACTGCAAACCAACGACATCGTGTCGGCCGATATTCGATACCGCGACGCCTGAGAGATCACCCATCAAAAATAAGTATACTGACGCCATTGCGGGATTCGTACAGTGGTAGTACGCAAGCTTCCCAAGCTTGAGATGCGGGTTCGATTCCCGTATCCCGCTCCATAAAGATGGCGTTTGACTATGAAAAAATTATAGTATGTAATTTCATACTGTTTCACATCAACGATTCATCCCTTCTCATCCACCCTCCCTTGTCCGTCTCGAGCGCCGCTTGAAACGAGGGAGGATGCCATGGGAAGGAAGACAATGAACCACGACGAAAAAATGTCAGCACTGGCAGCGATCATGCCCATCACGCAGCAAGAAAAGGCGGTGCCGATCTGCCTGCCGATGCCCCAAGACGCGACGATCGGCGGCCTCCCTCTGGAGGCCGGGGAAATCATCTTCTTACTGGAATGCATCATCACCGATCGATGCGAGGTGAGCCTGAAACACAATCAGGAGGTGCAGACTGGCACCACACGTCCCCGGTGGGGGCCAGCTGACCGAACCATCAAGTATGAGGATGTAATCTGGCTTGCGCTCTGCTGGACCACCGACCGGCGCACCTTGCCGGCCCAAGATGTCCTCTTTCTCTGGCCACTCAACGAGCTGCTCAGGTTCAAGAGCATGCCCGGTGGAGCCCAGGAGTACGTGCAAGAATACATCCGTCTGATCAGAACCACATTTTGCACGCTGAAGAACTGACAACGCGGCGGAAACCGCCACGCACAGACCCCGGCACGCCGGGGTCTTTTTTCGATGTGATCGGCTACCCATGGCGGCACTCCGCGATTATCGTGCGGCCATGAAGATCCTCACGATCACCGGCGTCGCCCTCACGCTCGCCGGCGTACTGCTCATCGCCTTCGCCCGCCCACTCGGCGCCCTGTACGAAGGCGGCACTGTCACTATGTCGGACCTCGGCTTCATCGTGTACGGCGTGGCAGCTATCGGCCTGGGCCTGCTCCTGCTAATCATCGCCATGATCGTGCGGCTCATGCAGCGAAGAAACCCAACTCGGCCGACTGAACATCCTTTATCAGCTGTTCGCCGGAGGAAAGGCATGCTTAGAACACGCCCTTGAGAAGCAGATAGATCACGGCCCAGCCACCACCGAACAGGACGGCAATGAGCAACGCTTTCAGGAGGGTGCTACCCATAGAGGAAGGATGGGGAAGATAGGAATCAAGACGGCACAGTGGGCATGGTTCTTACCGAGTTGCTAGACTGGCCAACATGGCCAAGCCTGTGATTGTGCATGTGGACGACAAGATGCAGCATGACTACACCTACGCGCTCACCGAGCCGGAGGGGAAGCACTTTGACCCCCTCTTTCAACCTGAGCTGAGCCCCAAAGAGATGCTGGCACTCGGCGTGTTCGGCGGTAAATACATGACGGATTGTCGGGATGAATTTCCAGCGGACTGGTTTACCCACGCCAAGCTCTCGCCGCCGAAGGCCGACAAGAAACTCAACTATTTTGGCGTCATCGCCAGCCAGCCCCTCTCAGTCTGGCGCAAGAAAGGCTGGATTCATCCCGCCGACCCGCGTGGCTGGTTCCAATGGTACTGCCGTTACTACCGCGGCCGTCGTCTGCCCGGCGAAGATGACCGCCAAATCAAGCGCTGGCGTGCGATTCGCCGACACATCGCGCAGATCGTTCGTCACTGTGACCGAGGCGATTTGTCCTGCCGCCGCCGACAACGGCAGGCAGTGCTCCAGTGGGCTTACGACAGTCGAAACATCTAATCACGACGGTGGCAGATCCATGAGTAAGCGGCGCATTGCAGATTCGCCCGCACGGCAGATCGTATCCACACGACCGTCGACGTGCTTCACCTGAACCAAACCGGGACATTCGATGCAACCGGGGTGACTCGGGTCAAAATTGCCACAGTGACGGGTGCGACCTTGTTCGCGCTCGCGTTGCAATTCGTCAAACGGGGGCAAGTAGGAAGGATGAGAGGGATGCATATGCCCTTACCCTAGCCCTCAAAAGGGAGCCGCAATGTTTGTTGGTCGACTCCAATATTTTCTTTGCACGTTCACAAAAACATGACTCAATCCGACATCGCTCTCAATGACCGAGCAACGTGCGCGCCAGGTTGATCACAAACACATCGCCCGCGCGACCAATGCCGACCTCGTTGTAATCGGGCGAGAGAAGAATGGCAGCATCGTTGCGGCTGGCCAGCAATTGTTCCAGCGCTTCGTCGGGCGTACGGGCCCGAGCAATTGCTTCGCCATAGCGATACTCGATGGTGCGACAGCCGCAATTCTCCAATGTGGAGGTCTCGTATCCGGCCGCCTTGATGCGTGTCGGAGGCAACGAACCGCCGGGGCCCTCGTGACCATCGAAACCACGCGTATTCATGTCGATGGCATAGGTGCCAGCCGCCTTGCCCAAGGCGTCGTTCGAACGAACGGCAGGCAGACCATACTGCCAGCGTGTGGCATTGATGAGCGCTAAGAGTTCTCCCGCCGGATCATCAAGCGTCGGCGCGGCGGCATGCAAGCGACTCTGTTCTTCGAGATCTTCGTACGAGAGTGATGCACGATGCACGTCGGGTGACGACAAGCGATAGAGCACCTCGGCCACAATCGCCCGACTCACGGAGGCATGGAACGAGAGTACGTCGGCGGGCACAGCGCTTCTATCGGCCAACTTTTGCACAGCCGGACCGTACCACGGCTCGCCGCTTTGAATCGCCGGCACAGGCAAACCATACGCACGCGTCAGCATGACAGCAGCCTGCGCGAACGAGACATGATCATCCGGACGGAACGTCTCGTCGGCGAAACCTTCGATAATCCCCCGCTCCAGCGCAGCGCAGACATCGGCTTCATACCAAGTGCCTGGCTCAACGTCACGCAAGAAGCGGGCGCGCGGCCCATACTCCTGACGGAAGGCTCGCAAACATTCACGCCCCCGACTTTTCACACCGGCAGCATGTAACAACAGACCAACGAATTCCGCTCGAGTGATTTCGTCATCGGGCGCAAAAATGCCGTCTCGATACGATCGGAGGAGGCCCTGCTCCTCGGCCCAGGTAATCGCCTCTTCGTGCGGATGCGTAGCAGGAACGTCGATGAAGAGCGACCCACGCAGCAGCAAAGATTCGGCGCCGGTAAACGCAACCACCACCGTAACGGCCACATGCGCCATGCCCGCCAGCGCAATATGGCAGGCCCGACGACGGGTCGATCCGAGTGGAAAGAGGGACATGTGTTTGATTTTTATTATAACACAAAATTACTATTTTGTGAATATCGTCGCCAGCCCTTACAGGCTGACTTGGAATGCCGTCTTGAAGGCGGCTCCAATGAGATAGGCCACGATGGCGCCGAGTGCACCTACGAAAACGATTTCCAGCGGACCGCGGTAGAGCTTCTCGCGCGTTACGATGCTGCGTGCGGCTCCGAGCAGGGCCAAGGCCACGAAGGTGCCAGCGATTGCAACGCTAAAGCGATGCTCTGCACCAATGGTGAAGAAGTAGGGCAAAAGTGGAATGGCGCCGAAGAACACGAACGAACACAGCGTCATCAGGCCGTCGGCCAGAGGGCTTGAACCTTCGTCACCGGCATGACCGTGCTTGGCTAACATGACCATGTCGAGAGCACTTCGATCGTCGGTCATCATGACTGTTGTTGCTTTTTGCAAGTTCTCTCCGGCAAAACCCTGGGCGGCCAAGTGGGCACGCACAACAGCTTCCTGTGTCTTGCGATCCGCTTTGAGCAAGGCAGCCTCCTCGCGACGCAAACGCTGATTCTGGGCGATATCGGATTTTTCAGACAAATACGCGCCGGTCGCCATGGAAAGACCGTCAGCAAACAGATTGGCCAAGCCCAGCACGATGATGATGGAGTGCGGCAAGTTGGCACCCACGGTGCCCGCTACCACCGCAAAGGTCGTGACAATACCGTCATTGCCGCCGTACACGATTTCGCGGATATAGGGGCCCAACTTTTCGGTGCCGCCGCGCGCCGCCAGAAACTTGGTGAGACTCATCGCAAGGAATCTACGGCACTGGCGAGAAGTGCGCCAGGGCTCCTGCGCTTAAAGCGCGGCCGAGACATCATACGGGAAGCCCTTCGGCACGCAGTCAGCGGGAGCATCCCAGGCGTCGATGGCGCCGAACGTGGGCGTGTAGTTATTACCAGCGCTCCATACGGTAAAGCCACACGCGCCAGAGTCAAAGACAGCATCGATCTGCTCACGCATATCTTTGGCTGTGGCGCTATATCCCTGAATCCACGGACGCAATTTCCAAGCCTCGCTGCCAAGCTGCTCACGGTAGCCGGTCATCGTGCGGTAGACGAGGTAATACATGCGGCTGCGAGGATGAACACCCGGAGTGTAGTAGGCGTTCTCCGCGAAAGAGGCCGGGTAGGCCATCGGCGAGATCACGTCCACAAGCGGCGCGAAGCGGACAACATCCTGTCCGAGGTATTCCACGTTCACGTCGTAGTTCCAACCGATGATGGCGTAGGTGCTGATGCCGATTTTCGTCTGGCCGCCACTCTTGTTCACCAGCTCGCGTGCCGCCTTCAAGAACGCCTCCACCTTCGCAATTTTATCATCCTTGGTCATGCCCACCTGCGCGAGCGAGTACTCCGTGGGAAAACGGATGTAGTCAAAGTTCACCTCGTCGATACCGGCATCAACCAGGTCTTGCAGAACCTCCATGTTGTACTCGATGGTCGTCTGATTGCTGCCATCCACCCACATATTCCCCACACTGACGCCGGTCTTTGGGTTACGGATCTGTGTTTCCGGCGCCACACCAGCCAGGCCAGGATCCTTCAACGCAATGAAACGCGCCATGGTGTAGACGCCACGCTCCTTCAAAGCCGAGAGCACCTGGGGCAGATCATATTTGGAGTCGATGCGTCCAAGCTTCTCGGCCAACGGTGAATCAGTCTCGAAGTAGACGTATGTTCCCTTCACATCAAAGATGACAGCCGGGTGCGCCTCGCTCTTGGCAATGCGGTCGGCAATCTGACTGAAAAAATCTTCACGACCAACCGATGTGGCCGACAGATACGGGCCAATGGCGCGCTGGGTGCGCAAGTTACTCGTGGCCGCATCGATCGCGGCGGCGTGGAATTCTTCACGCAATTCGGCTTTACGCTCATCGGTCAAAGCGACGCGACGCTCGGCACGCAGGCGAGCACGCAATGCCGCCCGATCGTCACCCTTCGCGGATGACACGCCAGGCGAAGGCTTCAAGGAAGCGGTCACTGCCGCCGGAGCGGCGCCATGGCGCACAGCCGAGGAAGGAGTGGGTTGCGAGACGGTGCGGGCGATAGCGGCGCCGGCCGCAACCACCACGAAAGCGCCCGCCAACAGCGGCAGGCCGGTCGTTAAGACACGATGATGCATAGAGGAAGAGCCCGTGGCGTTCGGATCGGACGTCACGGTGCGTCATACTACGCGAGATTGCGGGCGAGGCGAGATCGCCAGCACATCGTCAATCTTTCTTGTCCACGCAGAAGTGTACGATCGCGCCGTCTTACCTCCCCTCCCCATTTTTTCATGCGTCACCTCAATGCCCTCGCGGCTGCCGCCACTGCGGTTGCCGTCCTCGCTACGGCTTCGCCGGCCTTGGCGCGCCCGGCCAGCGGCACTCTTCAGTCACGCCGCGAAATCCTTCGGGGCGTAAAGGAAAACTGGCGCGTCGATCGCCAGCAGGAAAAGCACAATATGCGCGATCAGAAACAGGAAGAAAAGAGCGATGTCTCTAGTGGCGACGCCGGTTGCATTCGCCCGGTCGTAGCCGCTCGTGAGGCCGCCGTACTGGCCGCCTTCAAAGCCTTCAGCACGAGCACGACGAGCGCCCTGTCGTTGCGCGCCTCCACCTTGGACGGCGCTTGGATTAGCACCAATGCCGACACTCGCGCCAAGACCGTGGCCGATGCTTGGTCCGCCTACGGCGAGAGCACCAAGGCCGCCCGCAAGACGCTGCGCGAGGCACGAGACGCCGCTTGGAAGACGTTTAAGGATGCCGTGAAGAAATGCGGTGGCACGAGCATCGACGAGTCGGCCGGTATGGACGCGACGGATGACCTCTCACTCTGAACAATCATCTCGACTTTCAAAGAAGAAGGCCCCCAACCGGGGCCTTCTTCGCGAGCATCAAAAAAGCCCCCGTCGGTAACGGGGGCGTATTCAAGCGGGCAGCAATATTCAAGCTCCAAGTTTTTCAGCTAGATCTTTGGGTAACTCACGCAACCCTACAATCTCACAGCGCAGCTCGTGTGCTTCCTCCGCACGCTGGAACCAAACGGAGTACGTCAAGGCGGCACAATGAAAAGCTATCTGATCCTTCCGAACCTCCCCGTTCATCACCTCCCAACCTTGTTTCAGACAACTTTGGCAGAGATGTCGCCGAATATTGACGAGCCCTTCTTGTGTCAACACAAAGCGATGAATCTCGCCAATTGGAAGTTCCGGGAAGGCATTCTGGAAGATCTGAAAGGCACCGGTGAATACAAAAGTTTGACGCATGATTGAAATCCTTATTTCTGAAGCACAACAATGTGTAAGAGAAAGGAGCGGATGCTCCCGCGGAGCGATGGAATCGATCGGCCCGCGGGAGCATCCGGCATGCGCCTCACTGCCCGCTGGAGTGAATGACCATCGGCGCGTTCCGCCGATAAAAATAATAATATACTATATTTGTTATGTGTCAATATAGAGAAAACATTGAAAGTAAGCCAACAAACGATAGGATCAACGGCATGAAGCGCATCCCCCTCTTGGCCACCATCCTCGCCATTATTCTCGTGTCGCTGACCGTACCCGTCTTCTTCACGATCGGCGGTCTGTCATTGATGACTTTCGATTCGGGTGTCGACAGCGTCGCGCCTTGGCTCATCGCCGGCGGCGTGGTGGGCGCATGTCTCCTCATCCCTACCGCCTCGCTCATCGGCGCCATCCTGCTCATTCGCCGCAATCAGACGTGGCTAGGCCTGGTGCTCAGCTTGCTGCCAACCGTCGTCCTGGCCGTGTTCTGGCTGTGGCTCAGCCAGCAGTCGTTCACCTGAACGCCCGACCGAAGAGAGATCACTGCGTTGGTTCCACGAAAAAATCCCCGTCGCTTCCTGCGACAGGGAATCAAGCCGAACGATCAGGCGACGAGGAATTCCTCTTCAACGAGCGCTGCCTCCGCAGCGGCCTGAGAGAGGAGTCGCGCGACGCCCGGGACATTGAAACGGAACAGGGTGGCCAGGATGTTCACGGCCAGCCGCCGACTGTCGCGACCGAAATGCATCTGAATGCAGCAGCGCGCCTCCTCACGACCGATGCATACGAGGACACCGCGCGGAGTGACGAAATGGACGGCGTCGGCGTGCACAGTGATCTCGGCCTGACCGGGAATGGGCTCCGGAGCGGGTAGCTGAGCCTGACGGGCATTCAAGATGAGCCGCTGGGCGGCCTCTTGGAGGGAGATGCTGGGGAGCTTGTGATAGAACGCCAACCCCTGATTGCAGCCCAAGGATCGGAGCAGCGTCGCCCAGGAGTACTGATTGGCAGCCAGGCTGCCAAAGTTCATCATGACGCGCGCGACGACCATTGGTAGATCGCCCGCGTCGGGAATACAGAAAGACAACTGCCGCATGGCCAGACCTCCCATGAAGGTGAGTGAATTGTTCGCTAGTGTGAAAGACGCGTCAGGCAAACCTGACATATGGAGGGTACGTCGCGCGAAGACGCTGTCAATGCCTCAATAGATCATTCCAGGTAAAGAACCTCTATCGATACGCTATCATCAGCACATGACGATGCACCTGCGAATCGACAATGCCTGGAAAATGGCCATTACGGTCATGGAAAAACTCATCGCCTTCGCCGTCATCGTTGGCGTGATCACCTACGCCGTTCAAAGCATCGACGTACTGATGCAGATGGATTGGTCGATCACCGACACGTACAACGAAGCCATTAACCGTGTCCTAGCGATCATCATCGGCTTAGAACTCGTCCGCATGCTCGTCAGCCATAGTATTGCCGCAGTGCTCGAACTTCTGGCGTTCGTGATCGCACGAAAAATGCTGAAGCCGGATCTGGGCTCCATCGACATCATGGCCGGCGTACTGGCATTCGTCGCTCTCATGGCGGCACGGCACTTCTTTACAGAGTCGGCCTTCTTGGAAGACGACCAACACGAACCAGCCTCGAAGCAGTCGAGTCGTGATCGCGCGTAGGGGTGAATGGTGGGTCGGGAGGGGCTCGAACCCTCGACCAATGCCTTAAAAGGGCACTGCTCTACCAACTGAGCTACCGACCCAAGAATGAAACGTTCGAAAGAATGATCGACGATCGAGCATGGTCTTTTGATGCCGCTCGCGAGCCAATGCAGCGATCTACCCGGGCGAGGCAACAAAAGAACGGACAAACGCTACACGATCCCCTGCCACCGCGCACGGTCTCATTTTGGTGGCGTCTGTTCGATAGTCGGTTGCTGTTCAGGCACAACGGCCGTAAAGGCCTCGGGCGATAGAGTGGGATCCTGCAAGACGGACTGAATCGCGTCAGTCGGAGTCATGACAGGGGCAGCGGTCGGAGCAGTGGCCACGTGCTGACGCAAAGCCTCAAGACTCAACCGAGGATCGGGCACGTTCTCAGGCAGAACGTGAGACTCAAGCGATTCAATATTGGTGTTGGGCATGCGTCCATTATAGCGGAAAACCGCTGATGACGGCAGGGCCCAGGGCTTCTACGATCACCCTGTGATCGACACGCACTGCCACCTGGCCTCTGCCAAGTTCGACCCTGACCGCGCCGAGATGATCGTTCGCGCCCGCGCCGCCGGCGTGGAGCGGATGATCTGCATTGCCGACTCCGTGGAAGAGGCGAAGAAATGCGTCGTCCTCGCCGCCCAGAATGAACACATTTTTTGTACGGTTGGCGTCCATCCGCACCACGCGAAAGATTGGAACGACCATTCGTCCAAGACACTGATCACCCTCGCCGACCAACCCAAGGTTGTCGCGATCGGTGAGATCGGCCTCGATCACCACTACAACTTTTCCCCGCGCGAGACGCAGAAGGAAACCTTCGCCCGCCAGCTAGAGCTGGCCGCCGAATTGGAGCTGCCAGCCGTCGTACACTGCCGCGAGGCTGTCGCCGACGTGCGCGCCATGATCCTCGCAAGCCGGACCCGCACTGTCATTCACTGCTGTACCGAAACCTGGAACGACGTCGCGCCGCTAGTCTCCGCGGGACACTTCCTCTCGTTCACCGGCATCGCCACGTTCCCGGCGTCGACCGTCATCCGCGACACCATCAAGCAGTGTCCGATCGAACAGTTGATGATCGAGACCGACTCGCCCTACCTGGCACCCGTCCCTCACCGCGGCAAGCGCAACGA
>CAZYNU010000023.1:0-17495 GCA_964648045.1 uncultured Candidatus Peribacteria bacterium | reverse complement strand
CTCCAGCTCGCGCTCGCCGACCGGCATTTCGGGTGGCACCCCACGCCGGTGGCGATTGGCTTGGCCGCGTTACTGTCTCACCTCGGTGAGAACACCGTGCCCGGACCGGCCACCTTCCGCATGGCCGAACGCCTGCCACGCGACGGACGCCTGCAACTCGTCATGCGCCACGGCAAGATTCACGTCGAGTCGCGCACGGCCACCAGCGGCGAGCCAGACACCTGGCTGAGCATCTGCCGCCCCATCACCTAAACCGGACCTGTGCGTCCGGTCGCTTTCCGCCCCTGGTTCGCCAGGGGCTTTTTTGAATGACCAGCTTTTCGCTTGCCCCAACTTTTTGCCTTCCCTAGGCTGCCCCAGCCGTTGTTTGCAATAAAATAAAAATAGTGCACAACGACACTCGATCCCTCACACCATCGCGTTCCAAGGAGGAACCATCATGTTCGACGTGTTTCGCGCCTACTGGCCCAGTATCCGGGCCTACCTGTGGACCTTCGTCCTGACCACCGGCCTCATGCTCACGGGCATCGTGGCCAAATCGACCTACCCGCTCTTGCTCAAGGAGATCCTCGACCTGTTTGTTGCCGGCGACCGCGGCCCGCGCCTGGACCGCGTCCTCTGGCTTATCGCCGGACTGTTCGCGCTCGTGAACATCATCTGGATCGCCTACGACGCCATGATCATCAAGTTCGAACTAGGCGTCATGCGCGACCTGGATCGCCGCAGCTTCGACGCCATCAGCCGTCAATCGGCTCGATTCTTCGAGAACACCTTCACCGGTTCACTCACGAAGAGCGCCAACCGTTTTCGGGGGGCATTTGAAGTGATGGCGGACGCCTGGTTCTTCCAAATCGGTCGCTCACTCGCGCTCATCATCGTCACTCTGGTGATGTTCGCCTACTACAACCCGCCTATGGCCGCCATCCTGTCGGTCTGGGCACTGGCCTTTGTCGCCTTCAACCTCAAGACAGCCAAGATTCGGTACCGGTATTCCAAAGAAGAAGCCGACGCCGACTCGGCCTGCGGCGGGGCGTTTGCCGACACCATCGGCAATGCCGCCACAGTGAAGGCATTCGGGCGAGAGCTCGACGAGCGGCAACGCTTCGATGCCTTTGTAGAAACCTGCTTCCAAACTCGGCTCAAAGCCTGGCTCTCCACGATCGTCATCATGCGTGCTCAAGGCATTCTGATGGCCGTTCTGGAGTTCGCCATTCTTTGGTGGCTCATCCGGGGCTGGCAGCAAGGCACCGTCAGCGTCGGAGATTTCATGCTGTTCCAGACCTACGTCCTGCTGCTCATCCAGCAGGTATGGGATTTCGGATCACAACTACACCGTGTGTTCCAGAGCGCCGCCGACGCGAAGGAGATGGCCGATATCATGGCGCTCGACCCAGAAGTGCGGGATGCGCCCGGTGCGGTCCGTCTGAACATGAGCGAGCCGTCGGTGGAGTTTCATGCCGTCACATTCCGCTACACACCCGAAGCCGCACGGCCGGCAGTGAATGGATTCTCGCTCACCATCAAACCGGGCGAGAAAGTCGCGTTGGTGGGGCCGTCCGGGGCCGGCAAATCGACCGTCGCGAAGCTGCTCCTACGACTCTACGACCTCGACAGCGGCTACATCGCCATTGGCGGACAGGACATTAGCGCAGTGGCACAGGTCAGCCTACGACAGCAGGTGGCAGTGGTATCACAGACGGCCGAACTGTTTCACCGCTCCATCCGCGACAACATCCGCTTCGCCCGACCCGACGCCACGGACGAAGAAATCATCCTGGCGGCCAAGCGAGCCTTCGCGTGGGAGTTCATCCAGACCCTGCCTCAAGGCCTGGATACGCTCGTGGGCGAGCGCGGCATCAAGCTCTCGGGCGGGCAGCGTCAGCGCATCACGTTAGCAAGAGCCTTCCTCGCCGACACCGCCATCGTCATTCTGGACGAAGCCACCTCGGCCCTCGACAGCGCCACCGAGGCCCACATCCAGGCGGCGATCGCGGACCTCATGGAAGGACGGACGGTGCTGGCCATCGCACATCGTCTTTCTACCATCATGGATAGCAACAGGATCGTCGTCATGCAGGACGGCACAATCACCGAAGTGGGAGACCACGCCGGACTCTTGGAACGCAACGGCGTGTACGCCAACCTCTGGGCCCACCAGAGCGGCGGCTACATCGCTTAACACAACGCCAGGGATCACACCCGCCGCCAAACTTCGGTTTGGCGGTTTTTCCTATGTCTGAAGAGGCAGCCCAAGACCGGTACAAAAAGACCCGGCCTTCCGACCGGGTCAACTTCGAGCGGGTGTTGGTGTGTGTTATCGAACCAATAGCTGGCCGCGAATTTCACCCGCTGGATACGTGGTCGTCTGCACGGTCACATAGACATCGCCGCGCAAGACGGCAGCACGCTGCTCATCGGTCAGGTTGGGCCACACGCCCGAGGCCGTATTGCCGTTGAAGGTAACAGGAAACACAGAGCTGCCGGCCGTGCCAGGAGCACCAATGCGGAACGAGGCATCCGTGATGGACGAGGCCAAGTTTTGCACGGTGATGTCGTAGCGCAGGCCATCGTCTTGCAGGGTGAAGGTGCCGCTACCCGTGCCAGCTGAGGCAGTAGTCGGCACCTGCTGGGCGCCGTTCAGACTGGCCCTAAAGGCAGCAGTCTGAAGATCGTAGAGGAAGGTGGCACTATCCGAGATGCTGGCGCCATTAGCCGTCAGTAGGCCATTAGCCGACAAGCGGTAGATGGCCTGAGGTGTGAGTGGCGACTCCAAGTACAGATCGGCGGAGCGATAGAGAATATTGCCGACTGTCGCAACCATAACAGTGCCGCCGGAGCTCACCAGCACGAAGCGGCCAGCCTCGGCCAGGCGATCAGCATCGAGATCCGATTTGAATGCCACGCGGAGGCGCGTCGAAGAGAGCGGTGTAATTGACTGGATAAGCGAGGCGGGCTGCGAGGCAATACCGCCGAAGGTGAAGGCGCTGTTAAACGAAGACCCGGCCACCGTGCGCAGGCCCGTTCCGGTCACCTCATAGGAAGCGCCGGAGACAAGTGCACCCGTCAGCGTCATATACACGCGCTTTCCCGACAGTCGGACAACCTCTTGCACAGTCAGCGAGCCACTGCCGCCAGAAATACGGCGAATGGCGAAGCGCGAGGCGTTTTCAACATTCACCTCGTCGACGTCTTCATTGAAGGTCAGCTCAATCTGCGACGGCGAGAGGACCGTCACCCCGCTAATGTGAGCGCCAGCTACGACGTCGGTCGATTCGAAGCCAATACTGCCCGTAAAGAAGGCACCGGCAGTTGTGGAGAGTTGTTCGTACGAAAGAAGGTAGCGTGTGCCCACACGTAGGGCGGAAGAGAGTACCAAGCGAACCGAGCGATCGGCCAACACTTCAGCCTGCTCCACTTCTATCTCGCCGCCGCCGGCCGCGCGTACCAAGCGATAGCGCTGGGCATCATCGGCACGAGAGGCTGTCAGATCAACATTGAAGGCCACGCGCAGATGCGTCTCATTATCAATCGAGACCGACGTAGCAGCAGGGCGGGAGACGCCGCAATCAGTACCGTATTCCAGGTCCTGTTGAGCGCGGCGGAACATGGCAATCATCTCAGCGCGATTCATGAGTGCGCCGGGACGGACGCGATCCATCCCCTCGTCCCCTTGCAACACGCAGTGATCGGCAGCCGCCTGGATGGCACGGTTATACCAGACATCGGTCGAAACATCGGAGAACCGTGGCGCCAGGGCGAGCGGCTCATAGCCGAACGCGCGCATGAGCAGCGTGGCGGCTTCGGCACGGTTCACATTGGCTTCGGGGCGTCCCTTGCACGGGATCAAGCGCTGGTAGCAATCGTCGTCGCCCTTCACCCAACCAGCAGCAGCAGCCGTCTCGATGTAGGTGGAATACCACGCTCCAGTGGGGACGTCGTTAAAGTTCGATCTCTGAGGAGTTACTAGTTCCATATCATTCAGAAGGACGAGCATTTTCATCATTTCGGCGCGCGTGGCGTAGTCGGCCGGTCGCAGATAGGTGGCACCCTCAAGCGCGCCAGCCTGCAGAAGGGCCGAGGCAGCTTCGTCGTAGTAGGCACCAGTAGGCACATCAATAAACCACGAAGACGGCCGTGAAGACGAAGACTCCGCAGCACGAGCAGAGACGCTGTGCAACAAGAGCACAAGTAGCAGGGCGGCCGAGCCAATGAAGAAGAAGAGACGTTCTAGGCCGATGGTGGAGGTACGTCGGGTCATACGGCAGAAGGGGAAGGAAGTGCTGGCGAACAGGTCACAAGACGCCCTCAGCCGATCATCCTTACCAATCTGCCAATGTAGTAGACACGACCACGCTGCTGCTCAGTACGAATCAGAAGAACGTATACACGCGAATCTCACCGCGACCACCAACGCCACCTGCGCCACCGGTATTCGTTCCTCCCCCTCCGCCGCCACCACCACCGCCCAACGCGCCGCCAGCGCCGCCGGCACAGCCGGCAGAATTCGTATCGGAGCCGCCGCCTCCGCCGCCTGTGCCATTCTTCGTAGAGTTTCCGGCAGTCCCCGCCGTCCCGACCGTGCAGGCGGCACCGCTGGTGCCAGCATTTCCACCACCTCCAGTGGCATAGGAGCCGACGTTTCCACCTTGCCCAGCTGTCTGCGCAGCGTTACCAGTGGTAATACCACCACCACCGCCACCGCCGCCAGCACCGTAAATAGAACTACCACCAGCGCCAGCCGCTCCCGGCGTGGCACTTGAGCCATTTCCGCCACCACCGCCGTATTCTGCTTTACCGTTATTGGTACCAATATTTCCACCGCCACCCTGCCCCGAGATACCGTTGGCGCCAGCCGTAACTGCCGGCAATCCGCCAACGTTTGTCGCCGAAGCGCCGTTGGCGCCGGCACCAGCACTGCCGCCACCACCGCCGCCAGCCGAGGCTTGGGCGGCCACAGCACCTTTACCGTAGCCACCGCCGTAGCATGTGAGGTGTGCGCCGAAGGTGGAGTTGCCGCCGGCCGTACCGTTGGAACCAGCCGCGCCCACGTTACCGTTACCACCGTTACCGCCAGCACCCACCGTGGCCGTGACGGTCGCTGCTAAGTCGGCGGGCAGAATCCAGCGCTCGGCCATGGCACCGCCGCCGCCACCACCACCGCCAATGCGGGCCGAACCCGCGTTGCCTCCCACACCACCACCGCCACCACCGCCGCCACCCACGCACACCACATACACCGCCTTAGCGCCAATGGGTTTGTTCCACGTATTCGCCCCCGAGGTGTACGTGCGGATATCGGCACTCTCGGTGGTATAGGCCACTTCCACCCAATCTGCACCGTCGAAGATGAGCGTCAGCACTTTGCCAGCCGTAATCTCGCGGGCCGTGGAGCCCAGCTGAAGATTCGAAGAGGCAAGAGTGTCTTGGTCTTGCAGCACAACATCGTTCGTCTCCGTGCTGTCCGCGGTAATGGTGAGCATCTGACCAATCACGCCGTCCGCGATAGTTGGAGCGGAAGTCATGGTGTAATCGGCGTTCGGGTTCACCTCGACCATGGCCGAGTTGGCCGCGATGGTATTCGATACGGCCGTGATCGACTGCACCGCCGACGGCGACAGCGTCAGCGTTCCATCCAGGATCGTGGCACCCGAAGCACGCAGCTGCGACTGAGCATGCAGCACGTCGCCGGAGGCGGTGCCTACCACTTCTAACTTCGAATCAGGAGCGGTAGTACCAATGCCCACGCGGTCAGCAGAGGCATCAATCGACAGCGTGTTCGTGTCGAACGACAAGCCGTTCGTTCCGCCCGACAGGACGAAGTTCGTATCGTTCGCGAAGGTCCATGTGCCCGCATTCACGGTGATAGCATCGCCAATGGCATCACCAAAGGTCAGTCCACCTTGAAAGGAAGTGGTGCCCTCAACTACGAGCGAGCCACTCGCTCTCAGCTGGCTTTGGGCATGCAGCACGTCGCCAGAGGCAGCGCCTTTCACTTCCAGCAACAGCCCGGCGTCGATGGTGCCAGCCGGGTTTCCGTTCTGAATCAGCAGACCGCCCGTCATGGTGTCGCCATCCTGACTGACGAACAGACCTTCAATTTGTGCCTGCGTCAGGCCGCCGCCACCGCCGCCGCTCTGGTCCGTACCACACGAGAAGCGCTCGGTGGTGCCGTCCCACAGCAGCTTGTCGGTCGTGCCGTTGCTGCAGTTGGTCAGTCCAGCACCGCTAAAGGCACTATGAACATAGAGGGCGTTCCCCGACATGGCACCGGTAACACTGAGCGCCCCTTGCACGAAGAGTGGCGCGTCAAATTTAAAGCGGGAGTTGGTACGGTCGTAGATGAGGCTCTTATTCAGCGTGTTGCCGAACTTAATCGACACGTTTGAAGAGACGTTGGCGTCGTCGATGACCTGGAAGGCTTCGGTGTTTACGAGCAACGTCGGGTTCCAGCTCGAAGCGGCGATAGCGAACGGAATGCGAGGCAGCAGGCTTACCACGATTGCAACGAGGCAAAACGGAGCCAGCGAGACCATCCAGCCGGGCCGATGCGAGAGAGGCGTGGACATGGAGTTTTTTCCTCTCATTATAGCAGAAAAAAGACGGTGACCCAACGTGAAAACCGCATCCAGTACACAAAAAGGGCGCCTCGCGGCGCCCTTACTGAAGCAATGGAGAAGGTCTTACGGGTTGGTCGAGGCCCAGTTCACGTTCAGGTAACCGGCATCAGCCTGGCCCGAGCTGGTGGCACCCAGTTTCACCAAGATGGTGATGAAGCCCTCGGGGGTAAAGGTGCCGCCGCTAAAGGTCACGTTAGCGGTAGCCCAGGTGTTGGCGACGCTACTAGCCAGGACCGTCGCACCCGTCAGGCCTACGTTGGTACCCGTCGTGTCAAAGAGACGAACGCTGAGATAGTTATTCGCAGAGGAGGTCGTGAGCGTGCGGTAGCGGAATTGGATGGGCGTGGCGGCCCAGGAGGCGAAGTTCTTGGGCACCTTCACGCGCAGGGCGATCCAGTAGTCCTGCGCCGAGCCTTGCGACGTGCTCCAACGGTAGAAGTTCTCTTTGTTCGTCGTGTCGTAGTCGCGGGTCAGCGTGCCGATCATCGTGGCGCCGCTGGCGAAGTAGGAAGCGTTGGGGTATTCGGGGTGGAAGGAGAGATACGATCCGCTGCTGTTGCCATTGGTGACCGTGGCCCACGCCAGGTTGCCGGCACCGTCATTTTTCAGATACGTATTGGCGGCGCCCTGAGCGTTGGGGAACGAGTACGTCACGTTCTTGAAGGTGGTCGAACCGTCGATCACGAGCGTGGAACCAGAGATTGAGCCGTTGACTTTCAAGTTCTTGGAGAACTCAAAGCGCTGGTTGGCATTCGAGAAAGTAAGCGTTTGGGCAGACGTCTGGTTACCGAAGGTCAAGACAGCGTTGTTCGTGTCGTTGTCGCTGTTGATCGTGGCGTTGCTCTTGGTGGTAATCGAGCCGTCAGCAGCCACTCCGCCAATCACCGTGGCGTTGCCATCGACGTTGAGGGTGCTACCCGAGAGGTTGGCGCGCACCTTCACGTTGGCCGTGGCGGTCGTAACGCCGTTGAGGGTGGTGGTACTGTTGTTCGTCACCGCGCCGTTATTCGTCACGTTGCCAGTGAAGGTCGACGTACCATCGATGTTGAGCGTGGAACCCGAGAGGTTGCCGCGCACCTTGGTGTCGCCGTTAATAAGGAGGCCGTCGCTGAATACGAAACGGCTATTGGCGCGATCGTAGTAGAGTTTTTCGTTCAGCGTCTGACCGAAGCGGATCTCAATGTTACTGGAGCCGTTACCTTCGTCGATGGTCTGGAACGACTCGGTGTTTACGAGCAGTGTCGGGTTCCAGCTCGAAGCGGCTAGCGCGTTCCCCGCCAATCCCAGGAACAACGCCATGCCGACGGCGCCGAGAGCGCCATTCGCCAGTGCGAGACGAGGATGAGGAGTGGGACGCATACTATATAAGGAGGAGTGTGTTGGTATCGAAGTATTGTAGCAAAAAATCAATTGTCCTGCAAGACGTCGAAATGCAATTGGATTAAGCCTAGATGTATCTCCTTGCTGTCCTTGGCCGACACCGTGAAGCGCAGCATGGCCGTGCCACCGGGTGTCCAGGTGGGCGAGGCGCTAAAGCCAAGCCCCGACTCGGTCCAGGTGGTGGCAGCCAGAGCGGCCGTTCCGCCTGTAAGTGTCACGGCTTGTCCGGCGGTATCCGTCATGGAGATATCGAGGCGATTATCGGCGGCCGACGCGGTGGTGGAACGGTACTGCACCACAATCGGTTCATCGCGCCAGCGCAGGAAGGTGGGCGGCAGTGTGATCGGCACGTTGATTTGGTAGTCCTGAAGCGACGATTGTGTGCTCGTCCAGAGGTAGAAATTGCGCTGCGCAACGTCATCGAAGTCGACGTAGAGCATGCCCACGTTTCCAGTGCCATCACCCTTATTCGACGCGCCGTCAAATGGAGGATGGAGGGCCATGTGACCCTGCACCTCGCGGTCGTCGGATTGCAGGGCACGCACGTCGAGCACCGAGACGATCGAACCGCCCACGGTGCGCACTTGAGCCAGGGGGATGTGGGCGGCGGCCGGGAATCCGTCCACCGACACCTGCAAGCCGTCGGTATCGAAATACACGGCGGCAATGGCGTTGTTCGGCACCGACACGCCGCTGGTGCCGGCGTACTGCACCAAGTCGCCGTTCAGGCGATAAGTACCAGCAGCCACCGACACGGAGAGGCCGGATTCACCCGCCACGGCCAGTCCGCCGGCGGCTTCGAGGGCTTCCACGGGGATGCCGTTAATCGAACCCGTCACGGTCAAGTCGCCATCGATGTAGACGCTCGTCGAGAACTCAAAGCGATCGTGTGCCTGCGAGAACGTGAGGGTGGCCGGCAGGATGGAATCACCGAAGACCAACGAGGTGTCGCCCGTGCCGTCGGCGTTAATGGTGAACGCGTCGGCATTCGTGCCGGAGCCCATCTGCGCGTCGCTCACGACGCCGTTTGGTGACAGCAGCAGCAGGTCGCCCGAGCCCGTGCCGGGCACGCGGCCGTCGACCATGCGGGCATTCTGCGCATAGGCGTAGGTGAAGAGCGGGCGACGGTCGATGGCGTCGGCACCGCTGTCGCCAGAAATGTCGATGAGACGGTAAAACTCGTCGGCCTGCAGCGCGCCCTTCACTTCGACCTGCATGAAGCGGTGCACCGATGCATCCAGCAACGGCAGGTCGTTCACCGTGCCAACGAAGGCAATCACAAATCCGTTCACCGCTGGGGTCAACGACTGCACCTCGGACCAATCGGCGTAGTTCGGCGCGGCCTCGTTGATGGCGGCGCCATCGCGATCGGAATCGACATAATCGCTCGACGTCCAAATGGAGAAGCGGAACGTCAGCGGTACGGTGATCGGATTGCCATCGGAATCTTTGATGATCGACGAGTAGAATAACGTGCTGGCCGCCGCCGGTGCCTGGGCAACCACGACGGCCGGCACCGAGACGGTGCTCAGTAGGAGCGCGATCGCCGATGCTGTGGCGAGGAAGCGCTTCATGCGGAAGGTTGTCGGGGGGAGGCGGTCAACGTGCGACCGATGGCAATCAAGCCCAGCAACATCACCATCAGCGCCAACACCGTGCGTGCGCCACCGGGCGAGGCCGCAGCGGCGTGGAATGTATCTTCCGATTCGACGATGGAAATGCACGGCGCACTGGCGACAGAAGTTGCCGACGAAGCGGCGGCCGACGAAATCTGCACCGCCGTGTCACTCGAAGCCGACGAGGGTGCCGCAGCATGCATCGACGACGAGGCAGCAGCCGGCTGAGACACGGGCTTTGGTTTTGGCTTCGGCACAGACATGACCGACGACGAAGCCGCTGGGGCCGACGACAGGCTCGAAGCAACCGACGACGAAGCAGTCTGCGATGACGATTGCTGAGAAGAAGCCGACGACGACGGACGAATGATGCCTCCAGCGCCAGAGCCACCACCCTGCACGGGTGCAGACGAAGACGAAACGCTCGACGAGGAAACGGGCACAACACAACCGGAAACGTCGAAGGTGCAGTCGCTGGCACAGCTCAGCGTTCCGACGCCCGCATTCAAACCGCCGCACGTCTGTCCGCCCAGGGCAGCGCCATCGCACTGTTCCTGCGGATCGCGAATGCCATCACCGCAGACAGGTTCCAAACTGCCAAGATCAAGCACGAAATAATCGACCACTTCATCCATGGCGGCCTGCGCTTCACCGGAGTCATTCACCGACTGTGCGTATGCCGTCGCTCCTGGCAGGGAGCCAAGCACGAGGAATAGCGCAATCAGAAGCCGAGAGTTGGTGTGTGTTGGTAGAATCTTTTTATTATATCACAGCTGTCATTCCGACACAATCGTTCAGAGTAGGGCAAAGAGTCTAGATTTCCTGACTAAAAAGCCATTTTGGCTGGCAGTCATCCGATTGGCGGAACGGGCCCAAAGCGCTGATTAGATCAGAATTTCCTGAATCCGAAAGACAAACGCTGGGAACGGCGTACACAAGCGCCGCGCGGCGTTTATGATACGACTAACTTCCCTCCTCACATGCGTCCCCTCCCGCGCCTCGCCGCCCTCTCGCTCCTCGCGGTCGCCGCCACGGCCTCTGCGCAGGTATTGTCGTTCTCAGATTTGCCCGCGCAACACCAAGCCTATGACGCCGTGCAATACCTCGCATCACGCGGCATTTTGAAGGGCTACGACGACGGCACGTTCCGCCCCGACAACAAAGTGACGCGCGCCGAAGCGTTGAAAATGATCGTCACATCGACGGGCATGACGCAACCTCCGGCCGACGCACGCTCGGGCTTCTCAGACATCCCCGCCGGCGCCTGGTACGAACCATTCGCGGCGTACGCGGCGGGCACGCTCGGCATCATCAACGCCCCCTCGAAGTCGCCGGAATTCCGCGGTGCGAACAACGTGACGAAGGCCGAATTTTTGAAGATGTTCCTACTTGCGCAGAAGGAAGATCCAGCTGGATCTTATGCGGAAATCTCGCTCCCCCTCTCCACCGATTCGCAAGACACTGCCGCCTGGTATTACCCCTTCATGCGCTTCGCCATTTCATCGTCGATGATCATGGTGCAGGCCGATGGCACGCTCAATCCGTCACAAGAATTGACGCGCGCTCAAGTGGCACTGCTGATGAACCGCTACTTCATGTACAAGGAGGGTCGCCGCACGCAGGCACTCCTCTCCGCCTGCGAGACGGATCTGGTGAACATTCTCAAAATGTTGGAGGAGCAAAGTCTTGAGCAAGCAAAATTCGCCTCAGCGCGTGCACTCGTCGCGGCGCGCGGCGCACTCACTGCAACTCCCAACGCCCAGATCGTCCAAGGTGCAGTTAAGACGTCCGAAGCCTTCCGTTCGTTGGTCCGCGGCTACGATGCCGGCTCGCAAGGGAACTTCGAGGAAGCCATTCGCCTCTCCAAAGAGGCGTGGGGGCTAGCCGACAAGGCTCGAGAGAAGAGCAGCGCGCTCTCGGACCTCTCGGCGCAGATTCAGAGCATCGCCTCCAAACTTGCCGATACGGCGCGCGAATCGCAGGCCGGAGCCGCACAATAATCGCCGTTAGTTTGTACAACAAAAACGGCAGCCTCATGGCTGCCGTTTTTGTTGTTGGTGCGAGGTACGTTTAGCAGTGCTTTTCTCCGCAACCGCAGCCGCCAGCGGAAATTTCCTCGTTAGCGCAGGCACCACCGTCGCAAGCGCCGCAAGGGCCACAGCCGCACGGACCGCAACTCTCGTCGCAACCGCAGCAGGCCATGAGGGCCTTCTTGAGGGCCATGAGCGAAGCGATGAGCGCGAAGATGGCGAGCGATCCTTCGACGGTGCCAAACTGCATGCCACCGACAAAGTGCGCGCGGTACAGGCCGATACCGGCCGCAACCGTCGTGAGCACGAACACGATCGAGAGGATGATGGAAATAGACTTACAACCGCCACAGTTTGAAGAACCACACATAGGGAGAAGGGGAAGGGAGGAAATAGAAAACGTCGCCATCATACACCCAACCCCTGCATATTGATCAATTATTGTGTTCAATTCGCCCATGCATGGCCTCAAACGGCTCCAGGCTTGGATTCTTGCGAGACGAGGGGTAGAGTAGACGGCAACGTTCCCGCCCCTTTCCGCATGGCCGAAATTTTCCGCTCCCCCAAAGGCACGCACGATGTCCTCCCCGAGGACCACACCTACATGACCTACATCAAGAAGGCCGTGCGTCACCGCGCCCGCCAGGCAGGCTTTCGTCGCATCGACCCCCCGATGTTCGAGGTGAAGGGCGTGTTCGAGCGCGGCATCGGCGAACACACCGATGTGGTAGAGAAAGAACTGTTCACGGTGGTGGGCAAGAAGAACGCCGAAGGTGAGGCGAGTGAATTCGCACTCCGTCCCGAATTCACGGCGGGCATCTGCCGCTCATACGTTGAGCACGGCATGCAGCAACTGCCCCAGCCGGTTGAGCTGTATGCCATCGGCCAGTGCTTCCGCTATGACCGTCCGCAGAAGGGCCGCTACCGACAATTTCACCAGCTCGACTTCGAAGTCATCGGCCTCAAAGATCCCAGTCTCGACGCCCAGCTCATCCAGGTGCTCATGAAAATTCTGAGCGACCTGCGCATCCGCGACCGCCTCACGTTGCAAATCAACAACATCGGCACCAGCGAGCACCGCAAGGCCTTCGCTCTGGCCTTGAAGGACCACTTTACGGGTAAGGAACGCCATTTCCCCGAGGTCGACCAGCGCCGCTTGCAGAGCAATCCCCTGCGCCTGTTGGACTCTAAGGAAGAGGAGACACAAATCCTCTTGAAAGGCGCGCCCAAGCTCGGCCAGTTCCTCGACGACGAGAGCCGCGAGTACCACGCGACGGTCTTGGAGTATCTGACTGAACTCGGCATCAAATTCGTGGAGAACGAGGGTCTCGTGCGCGGTCTCGATTACTACACGCAGACTGTCTTCGAACTTTGGGACGCCTCGTCTGGCGCGCAGAATGCCATCGGCGGTGGCGGTCGCTACGACGGGCTCATCGAGCTGTTCGGCGGCAAGCCCACACCGGGCATCGGTTTCGCATGCGGCATCGAACGCATCATTTGGCACATGCAGGAGGCTCAAGTCCCGGTTCCGGACAAGGACCAAACCGACGTCTTCGTGGCACAGCTCGGACCGGAAGCAAAGAAGAAGTCACTCCGCCTCATCAGTGACCTGCGCGAACTCGGCGTGCACACCATCGGCGCGCTCGGCGAAGCCAGTCTAAAGAGCCAAATGCGCCTGGCCGACAAATTTGAAGCTCGCTACACGTTGCTACTCGGCAAGATGGAGGTGCTCAAGAATCGCATCATCCTGCGCGATATGAAGGCCGGAAAGCAGAAGGAGATCGACTTCAACCAGGCCATCCCGCAAATTTTGAAGCTGCTCGGCATGCAGAACCTCGACACCTACTCCATCAAGGATCAGATGGAAGGCGGCGCCGACCAGGATTAACCTCATCAACCCGCTCATAAGCGGATCAGCGGCAACACGCGAGCCCGCAGGCGACAGTGCCAGTCTACGACCGACTGCCCTTTCGCCTGAAATCAGCCAGGTTTCCATCGCTGTTTCAGACTCGTAGAAACTGGCAAAAAACAGGTTTTTCCTGTATCATGAGGAGAAACCTCCACATCTATGGACCCCCAAACCATCATCGCCGCCGTCACGGTCGCCAAAGAGCTGCTTGCCCGCGCACGGGCGCTACGCAGCCGACTGGCCGACGTGCGTCGCACCCACGGCATCCTTGTGTTGGGCACACTCAGTCTGCACGACGGCCCAGGCACAGGCCCGCGCGAGCGACCGGCTCATGAGGCAATCACGGAGTACGGCCCCGAGATGCGCGAACTGATGGAAACGCTCGAGCAGCTCGCCCGAGAACTTGCCCCGCTACGTCAGGAGGTTGCCGAATTGTCCGAAGCTACGTGGCCCGATTCGACTTACGCCCCCGAAGCCGCCTCCGCGGAACAGGAACTGCAACGACTAACAATCGACCTGATGGCCATCGCCCGCAGTCCGGCCATCAACCCCGCCTATCGTGCCGAGATGAATGCCGCCTACCCCGCCCTGTGGAGCGAAGAGACGGTCGATCGTCTGTCGGCTTCAATTGTGGGACTCACGGCCTTCATCGATCAGCGCCTCGGTGGCGACCGCGACCAGCCGGCCGTCCGCCCAGCCAACGGACCAGTGGCAGCGTCGGAACTCCCCTTTCCCACCACACCCGAGGCTATCCGGCGTGAGTTGTCGTACTCTCCTGAACGTGACGGCAACCCCGACGCCTACCTGCGTCTGCTCGCCTCACGCCTGCGGACTCCAGCGCAGTTCGATGCCTTCCTGGCGGCGATGGTGCGATTCGACGAAGGCTTCAACGCCGGCGGCCGCCAGTTCGTCCAAAACCTGCACCGCATCGACCAGAACCAGCTCTGGCACGACCCGCGCGACTTTCTCACGACGTACGACCGAGATGGCCGCATCGTGGGCGACTGTAAATCGGTTGCACTGGCGATGCAGTCTATTCTGCGCCTGCAAGGGCGAGACGTTGTGGCAATCGAATCGAACGCCACTCAACCGCCAGACGCCTCCGGACGCATTTCGGCCCGAGGCCACATGGAAGCACTCTGGTTTGAGACCGTCGATGGTCGCCTGACGGTGCATCGCCTCGACACTACCGGTCGCGATGGCTCGGCCGCGTCGGTCACCACGTTCGTGGCCGAACCAGGCGAGACGCGCGAGCAACTTACAGTACGCGCATTCGGAACCGTCGAAAACACGCTCACCCTTTCTCCCGACCACGTCGGCCTGTGCTTTTTGCGCCGCAACGGCGCGGCCATCAACCTGCCCGTGACGGCCAGCCTGCTCACGCAGGCTCAATCGCTTGAGCGCGCCATTCAGAATGATGACTACGACGCTGCCCTGGCGATCGTGCGCGGCGAGATGGCACGCACTCCAGACGTTCTCAATTTACGCTTGGCCGAAATCCAATTGCTCTTGCTCAAGCGCGCCACGGCCGACGACCTCACGACGGTGATCACCGCCATCGAAGAAGGCGCCGCCCGAACGCCAGCCATGCGGGCCACGCCGAACAACGGCTACCAGGCACGAGCCACGGTTAGCGCGATGCGCGTGGGCGGGCATGAGCCGCTGGCCCAACGCCTGCTGGCGGCAGTCGTGCGCTGAGACGCGTCAGATATCCAGGTCTTTCACGCCCTTGGCGTGCGTCTGGATGAACTTGCGGCGAGGGGCCACCTCGGCACCCATCAACGTGGAGAAAACGGCGTTGGCACGCTCGGCATCTTCTACCGTTACCTGGAGCAACGTGCGGTGCTCCGGGTCCATCGTCGTCTCGAAGAGCTGGTCGGCGTTCATCTCACCGAGACCCTTGTAGCGCTGAACGTTGACCTTTGTTTTCCTGGGGGCAGCGTCCTTCTTCTTGGACTTCGTCAGGGCTTCATCTTCATCGGCCGGAACCTCTTCGGGAGCCTCTTCCTCAACCTGAATCTCGGTGGAAGAAATGCCCCATTCCTGGAAGATCTCGTCGCGCTCCACGTCGGAGAAGGCGTAGCGAGATTCTTTCCCTTTGGTCACTTTAAAGAGTGGCGGCTGGGCGATATACAGGTGACCACGCTCAACCAGCTCGGGGAAGTAGCGGAAGAAGAGCGTCAGCAGCAGCGTGCGAATGTGAGCACCGTCCACGTCGGCATCGGTCATGATGACGATGCGGTGATAGCGGAGCTTGGCGAAGTCCTTTACTTCGCCAATGCCCATGCCAAGCGCGATGATCAGCGACTTCACCTCATTGTTGCCGAGCATTTTGTCCAAACGGGCCTGCTCGACGTTCAGAATCTTTCCCTTCAACGGGAGAATGGCCTGGAACTCGCGCTTGCGTCCCTGCTTGGCCGAGCCGCCGGCGGAGTCTCCCTCAACCAAGAAGAGTTCGCACTGCGCGGGATCACGGCTTTGACAGTCGGCCAGCTTGCCCGGGAGCGTCATACCCTCCAGCGCACCCTTGCGGATCACGCTGTCGCGGGCGGCGCGGGCAGCCAGGCGGGCGCGGGCAGCCAAGAGACACTTGTTCACCATTTCCTTCGCCTCGCCGGGATGCTCCTCCAAGTACATCGAGAGCTGTTCGTTCACCACGCTCTCCACCGCGGTCTTCATTTCCGCATTGCCCAGTTTTCCCTTGGTCTGACCTTCAAACTGCGGCTCGCGCAGGCGAACCGAAATCACGGCTGTCAAACCCTCGCGCACGTCGTCGGCGGTCAGGTTCTCGTCCTTCTCCTTCAAAATCTCAAACTTGCGGGCGTAGGCGTTGATGGTACGCGTGAGCGCGGCCTTAAAGCCCGTCAGGTGGTGACCTCCCTCGGCGGTGTGAATGTTGTTGGCGAAGCTGAGCACATGCTCCTGAAAAGCCTGCGTGTACTGCAGTGCCACGGCCACATCGCCGTCGGGCGTGTCTTTGGAAAAGCTAATGACGTTGCCGATGCGCTCGGCCGTCTCGTTCAAATGACTGACGTAGGCGCCGATGCCGCCCTCGAACGAGAAGCGATAGAGACGCGGGAACTGCTGATCCTCGGCCGGGCGCTCCTTGCGGGCATCCATGACGGCGAGGGTGATGCCCGGCGTCAGGTAGCACTGCTGGCGAAAGCGCGTGAGGATCGTGTCCAGATTAAAGACCATCGTATCGAAGATTGTCTTATCCGGCAGGAAGGTGATGATTGTGCCGCGCTTTTCAGTCTTGCCGGTCACCTTCACGTCGGCCTTCGGCTTGCCACGGGCGTACTCTTGAAAGTGGATCTTGCCGTCGCGGTGCACCTCAGCCGACATCTTGTCGGAGAGGGCATTCACGACCGAGGAACCAACGCCGTGAAGACCGCCAGAGACCTTATACCCCGACCCCTCTCCGCCGAACTTACCACCAGCGTGGAGTGTGGTGAGCACCACTTCAAGCGCCGACTTGCCCGTCGACTTATGCACGTCGACCGGAATGCCGCGACCGTTATCTTCGACCGAGACGGAGCCATCGTCGTTCAGCGTCACCAAGATGGTGTCGGCGTGGCCGGCCATCGCCTCGTCAATGGAGTTGTCGACGATCTCCCACACCAGGTGGTGCAAGCCGCGCACATCGGTGGAGCCGATGTACATGCCAGGGCGCTTGCGAACGGGTTCCAGTCCCTCAAGGACTTGGATGTTGTCGGAGGTATAGGACTTGTTGTCGGAGGGCGTCATACGGGTGGAGTTTAAAGGAAGGAGAGAGGCCGGGCAATGGTCAGAATGGTCTGAAATAGGCCATTCCCTTGGCTTTTTGGCACATTTTAGGGTGAGATGTGAAGGGGGCTTTTCATGGTTTTTGCAGTGAAGCAGGAGGCTTTCATTCGGTATGGCACTTCTTTGTGCGCGACAAAGAAGTGCCCAAGAAAGCGCG
>CAZYNU010000022.1:11604-18593 GCA_964648045.1 uncultured Candidatus Peribacteria bacterium | reverse complement strand
GGCTTTGGCGCGACGCGCTTTTTGGGCACTTTTTGTCGCGCACAAAAAGTGCCGATCGTTGAGAACATACCGAACCTTAGACACGCCACTTTTCCGCAAGATGCAACAATATCTCTCATTCTTTCTGCTAGCATCAGACCAAATCCCCTCTCCTACATGACCCTCTCCCTCTCCATCCGCTCCGCGTTCATTGCCACGACCGCCATCCTCTTCGCTTGGGCACCCACCGCCTTGGCCGCCGGTCCGCTGACCGTGGAGCAAATCAGCCCCTCGGAGATTCTTGGCAGCTGGACATTGGCCGGACCGAATGACTGGACAGACCGGGGCGAGGGGGCCACGAAGACCGTGGAGCAAGTGACCGCCGGAACCTTCACATTGCTCGTCCGCCAACCCACCGGCGCCACCGTCCGCCTGCAGCTCATTAAGGATTCGGAAGTGGTACAGACAGCCGATGTGGGCCAAATGACATTCACTTTGGCGGATCATGAATCGGCCAAGCTGCTCGTGTTCTACAGCTTCACCCTGGTAGGCACTGTTGGCGCAGCCAGCGACCCGACCGGCCTGGAATTCACCGTCACCGGACCCAATGGCTACACCGAAACAGCTGTTACACCCTGGTCGTGGACGCAGGCACCGCAGGGACAATACGCCGTGCAATTCAAGGTACCGGCTGGTTGCACGCCACCGAAGAACCAAGGCCAACGCCTGCAGGCTGGCGAACGCATCTCGTTCTCCATTACGCTCGATTGCAAGGCTGCCGATGCCCTGCGCGACGGCATCAATCGCGCCGGCGACCAGCGCGCCAAACAACGTGCGGAAGAAACGGCGGCCGCCATGTCGTCCTCCATTTTTACGGACGTCCCGAAAGATGCCTGGTTCGCCCCGTACATCTGGCGCGTCAACCAGCGCAGCCTGATGGCCGGTTATAAGAACGCCGACGGCAGCCTGACGGGCGAATTCGGTCCAGAGCGTGCAGTCAGCGTGGCAGAGCTCATCGCCATCGCCCAGCGCGCCGCCAATCGCGGCGTCTCCCTCGAGACTGAGCCCGCCAACGCCAGCGCTCGCGGCCAATGGTTTGCTGGCGCGTATGCCGCCGCCGAGACCGACGGCTGGTTCCTCACCTTCGACCGCACGCTCAACCCAGCCCGCGCCGCCACTCGTGCCGAGGTAGTCTCCACGCTGCTTCAGGCCCTCGACGTGCCACTGGAGTGGCCGCACGGCACCGTCTTCGCCGACGTCCGCGCCTCCACGCCGTGGGCGATGGCCATCGAAACCATGGCCGACCTTGGTGCCATCAGCTCCGACCAAACCGACGACCGCCTGCCAAGCTTCCGCCCGAACGATCAGGTGAACCGCGCGGAGCTGGGCAAGATGCTCATCCTGCTCCTCGACCGTCTGGAGACGGACGCGGCGAAAATCGGCAAATAAGCGCCGGTCGGTCAGGCCAGCAACTTGCGACTAAGCGACGTGATGTCGCCCGCGCCCATCGTCACGACCACGTCGTGCGGCCGAAGGATCTCCTCCTGTAGCAGGCGCAGCGTCTCGTCGAGCGAGTGACCGTCGATCACCTTAATCCCACTCCCCTTCTGGAGATCCGCGAGCATCTTCGGCAGATCCACTTTGGCTGAATCCGATTCACCGCGCGCAGCATAGACGTTGGGCACGACGATCAGGTCGGCTCCCCCCTGGAAGCACGTCATAAAATCATCGTAGAGCTTAAGCGTGCGATCGTGTGTATGTGGCTGGAACGCCACCACCACGCGTCGTTCCGGATACCCCGAACGGATCGCCTGGAGCGACGCACGGATCTCCACCGGGTGATGCGCGTAGTCGTCCACCACCGTCACTCCGTCGGCCCGAGTACCCACCTCTTCCAGGCGGCGCCAGGTACCCGCAAAACCCGCCAGGATCTCGCGTGCCCTCGCATCGGGAATGCCAAGGTATTCAGCGAGACGCAAAACAAGCTGTGCGTTTTGCTGCATGTGTAAGCCGGGCGTCTTGAGCGTGGGTAAAGCGAGAGTGTCGGCGTTGAGGAGCGGACGACCGCTGGCTTGCACCACCCGCTCCAGATCAGCCACCGAGCCATGCGTGATCACAGGACCATCGGCAGGAAGAAGTTGGAGAAATTCGACGAACGAACGCTGATACTCCTCCAAGTCCTTGTAGGCGTCGAAGTGGTCGCCATCCACATTCGTGACGAGCGCAATCGCGGGTGATAAGTAGTGAAACGAACGGCGGTACTCACACGCTTCCAATACGAACCATTCACTGTTTCCAGTGCGGAAGTTACGACCGTCGAGTTCGCGCAGCTTCGTGCCCACCACGACCGTCGGATCCAGGCCAGCTTCAATCATTAAGCGCGCCACCATCGCCGTGGTGGACGACTTGCCGTGCGTACCCGAGATGGCGATCAGTTTTTTGCCCTTGGAGATCTCACCCACCGCCGCGAAGTAGGAAATGGAGCGAATGCCGCGCTCACGGGCTAGTTGCCGCTCGGGAGCATCGGGCGTGATAGCCTCGCTGTACACGAACAAATCGCAGTCACTTGGCAGGGCACTGCCGTCCTGACGAAGACTGACGGGAATACCGTCATCACGCAGACGCGAAACGAGCGCGCTGTCGGCGGCATCACTGCCAGACACATCGTGACCGGCCGCTTTCTGGAGCGATGCGTAGGCCGAGAGGCCAATGCCTCCGATGCCACTGCAGAAGATGATCATGGTCTGTGGGGAGTGAGATACGGTACACTGCCGTTCCGTGGCGTACCGCGCTGGTTCCGAACCGCTGAGCAAGCAATTGACGATCGTCGTCGGCCTGACCGTCGTCGGGTTCATGGCGTTCGGATTGGCACTGTCATTCTACCGCAACATTCTCTTTGAGCGGACGTTGAAACAAATGGAGGCGGCAAACAAGCAGATCAGCCAGGAAAATGACGCCAAATATCGTGAATTGGACTACTACAAGTCCGAGCAATTCAAGGATAAGTACGCCAAGCAGAACCTCGGCCGCATCAATCCCGGCGAGCACATGCTCATCATCACCGCCCCCCTGCCCAGTGAAGCCGCGCTCACTCAGAGCGGTTCGACACTCTCAGCTGAACGTGAAGCCGCCTTTATGGAACTTCTACGGCAGATGCCGGTCCACGAGCAGTGGTGGCTCTACTTGTTCGATCGCGACAAGCTGGCGGCCTTGAAAGAGAGCATTTAAGGACAATCGACACATATCTGCTGTTAACCACGCCTTGAGGCGTACTCAGATTGCCGCCTCGTCATGGCCGGCTTCCTCCTCGCCATTGGAGACAAAAAGCAGTCCCCGCTTACCCGCCACCGCATGTGCGATACGCAGGGCCGCACGACCGGAGATATCGGCAGGCAGCGCGTCGGGCGCAAAGAATCCAATCTCGGAGATTTCACCTGGATCGGCGCGCACACCCGTATCGCGAACGATGCGCCCTTCCACGCAAATCACATAATCATCGCGGTATGGAGCGCTGTACACGCCCGTCACGCCCAGGACTTCTATCTCGTAGCCCGTTTCCTCCAGAGTTTCGCGTTTGGCGGCCGCACCGATGGACTCCCCCAGCTCCACCCGGCCGCCAGGGAGGCTCCAACGCTTCTTTTTGTAGTTCTGATGCACGCACAAAACTTCGCCTTTCTCATTGCGGATGACGGCAAAAGCACCGATTGTGGTCATAATTTGGTTGCGGGGGTGGGAATTGAACCCACGACCTCCAGGTTATGAGCCTGGCGAGCTACCACTGCTCTACCCCGCTGGAAGCCACTATGGCAGCGAAAGATTCTGCTTGCAAGCAGCCATTTTTTGCGTAAAATCTTCGCACTTATGGCACATAAGAAAGCAGGTGGAACAACCACCAACGGCCGAGATAGCTGGGCAAAGCGCCGCGGCGTAAAGCGCTTCGGTGGCCAGGTGGTCAATGCCGGCGAGATTCTCATCCGCCAAAAGGGCTACTGGTACCGCCCAGGTAAGAACACGCATGTCGGTTCCGACTGGACGATCCATGCCGATATCGACGGTGTTGTGCAATTTAGCCAGAAGAAGCTCGCCAGCTTCAGCGGCTCCCGCCACCGCTCGACGGTGGTGAATGTGGTCCCGGCCCAGGCCTGAGCGTCCGCTCATAATCCTTGAGCCAGGCGACTGTTTTTCGCTGCGCCAACGATTCTCTCCCGCTACACTCTCCGCACATGCAAGATTTTGGCGGTCTCGACATCGGCAGCCCCGACGAGGGGCAGGGTGACGCTTCGGAGCAAGCGCGCGAGCAATCGGAACAGAGCAAGGCCCAACAGGCACAAGCACAGGCTGCCGCAGCCCAGCAACGTCGCGACGAGCAGCGTGCCAAGCGCCGCGATGACGGCGTGGTAGAGGCGATCGTTCAGTTTTTGACCGACGACCAGCGTACGCACCTCTCGGTACTCATTGCCCGTTTGGTGGAACGCAATTGTCCATCATCGTTCATTCTGGCCGTGCTCTCACTCATGAACGAACGCTGCCTTACGTCGCTCCAAGACGCACTGGAAGATGCCCGCAGCCGCGGCCTCAGTTCCGACGTGCGCGAGAAGAGCGCCAGCCTGGTGGAAAGCGGCCACGTCAACGCCCAATCCGGCGCCGCACTGGTTGACTGGATTGAACGCCTGCAACTCACGCTTGCCGCCGACCATGAGAATATTCTTCAAGCCCTGCAGGCCGATGACCGCAGCCTCGACGGCACCGTCTTACAGCTCTCGGCGTTCACACTCCAAGAGTTCTTCGTCGCCCAAAGGCAGGAGGTGAGTTTTGAGCAATCGCAGCTGATCGCCACAGGAATTCTGCAGGTGGTGTTCGAGCCGTACTTCTAAGCCGAGAACGGGAAATGGGCCAACGGCACCTGACTCTCGCCATCCACATTGGCGTAGAGGCGAAGCAATGCGAAGCGTGCCGCGAACGAGACATGTTTCAGCGCCTTCAAAACGGCCTTCTTCTGAATCTCAAACCGCTCCGGGTGACAGATGCGCGCCAGCGTGACATGCGGGTTAAACTCGGGATACGGCGACGGCCACGGACATTTCTTCTTGGCCTCGGCCAGCTCGGGCGAGAAGTTCGGCTTCAAAAAAAGCACCTCGTCGCGGCCAGGCTTACCGAACGTGCCAACCGACTCGATCTGCACAACGAACGGCCGAAGCTGCGCGGCAATCTTGGCTGCCTGAGCCGTGATCTGACCGTACTCAATCTCCATCACCGTGGGGAAATACGCCAACGTCAGGTGTGGAACGATCGGCTTCTGAAAGCTCACCATTGGCTCATCGCCTGCATTGAGAAATGCCAACTCTGCCTGTGCCGCCCGAAATGCGTCGCCCGCCTCACCTTCCAGCGGCAAAGCCAGGAAGCCGGAGTGCAGCGGGAACGGCAGGTCCACGCGCCTAGAATACACAAAAAAACCCGCTTCGATGAAGCGGGTGAATTACTCGATCTTTAGAGGACGCCACGAAGACCGAAGACGAACGCCAGCTGAAACGCACCAGCCAGCAGCGCCTGCATGTCCTGCCAGGCGACGGGATCGTGACCCGAGAGTTGATCGCTCAGGCGGAACACCCAGGGAAAATGATGATCGATGAATTGCTTGAGCGACCGCTGAATCTCCCAGGGGGCGTTCAACTGGAGGGCAACAGCGAACTGCTCGACGGTAATGCTCTTGCCGAGCGGGCGCGCACCCTCGTTCCAGCCGGCGACGAATGCCGCCCGGATTCCTGCGTACACGTCGGTAAGGCAGACGTGGAAGGGTAACTGCAGATCGACACAGTCGAGCAGCTCCTCCACCTCCGGCGAACAGGCAACCGCGGCGACGCGCGGCATCGACGGCTTGGGCAGTCGCTCGGGTGTCTGACCAGCCAGGTAGATGACGACGACACACGCATCGTCCAAGCTGAAAATCCCGAACTCGTGCAGGGCGTTGGCACTCACGGCAATTCCTCTGTGAAAGATCTCCTCTTCAAGAGAGGGTTATAATTATTTCACACTAATTTTAGAATTATTGCAATACGACCATCAGCGCTTTAAGACGCTCAAAAATGCCTCTTGGGTCAGCGTCACCTTCCCCATCATCTTCATGCGCTTTTTGCCCTCTTTTTGCTTATCGAGGAGCTTGTTCTTGCGGGTCACGTCGCCACCGTAGAGGTAGCCTGTCACGTCTTTGCGCAGGGCCGAAATCGTCTCGCGTGCCACCACTTTACTATTGATGGAGGCCTGAATCGGAATCTCGAACTGCGCCTTGGGAATCACTTCCTTGAGGCGCTTGCAGACGGCAGCGCCGGCGTCGTGAGCCTCGCTGCGGTGCACAATCGACGAGAGGGCATCAGCCGGGTCGCCAAGCAGCAGGATTTGCAGCTTCACCAGATCGCCTGAGCGGTAGCCGAGCGGCTCGTAGCTCATGGAACCATAGCCCTCGGTGGAAGACTTCAGCTTGTCGAAAAAATCGACGACGATGCTCGCCAGCGGCGCTTCAAACACGAGTAGCGCACGGCCGGCATCCAGATAGGTGAGGGCACGCTGGCTGGCACGGCGCTCGGTGAGAAGTGTCATCACCATGCCGATATCCTCGGTGCGGCAAACGACCTCGAGCAGCACCCACGGCTCACGCACCTCCAAGATATAGGTCGGATCAGGAAAATCGGCCGGATTGCTGATGCGGGCAACGTCGGGCTCATCCTCTTTGAGCAGGCTCGTGCGCACCGCCTCGCCGATGTTGCGCGCGTTGATCTTCACCTCGTACTGCACGCTCGGGGCCGTCACCACCAGGTCGCAATTATACTCGCGCTCCAGGCGCTCCTGGATAATGTCGAGGTGGAGCAGGCCGAGAAAACCGCAACGGAAGCCGTTGCCAAGAGCGGCGTTGCGCTCGTGCTCCATCTGCAGGGCGGCATCGTTGAGCGAGAGCTTCTCGAGCGCGTCACGCAGGTCGGGGTAGCCGTCGGCCTCAGAGGGATACAGGCCGGCGA